>JAEVZT010000035.1 GCA_023392115.1 Chloroflexota bacterium | reverse complement strand
GTTGCTATCCGCCGACAGCGCTTCTAGCAGTTCCGGCAGCGCCGCCGGATGAGCAATGCTTCGCAGCGCCTTCGCCGCTTCCCAGCGCACGTAGCCGTTCTCGTCGCCAAGCAGCGCGCCGACCAATCCCGGCACAGCCAACTCGTCGCCGATCACTGCCAGCGCCTGCACCGCCGCGCGGCGGACGTCCTTGCTCTTGTCCATCAGCCGCTCGAGCAGCGCCGGCACGGCATCGGGATCGCCGATTACGCCGAGCGTCTGCGCCACGAGCACGCGCATCGTGCGCTCTTTGTGATTCAATGCTTCAAACAATGCGGGCAGCGCCGCCGGTTCACGAAGCTGAGCCAGCCGGTAAAGCGCCTGACGCTGCTTCTGGCGGTCTTCACCCCGCAGATCAGTCAGTAGTTGGTTGATGAGAGACTTATTTGCCATAGCCGTCTCCAGTTTCGCGTCACAGCCCAAGTGTATAACCCGTCCTTGCCGGTTGCAACGTGCCATATGGATCGGTCTTTATGCAAGTTCTCACTTGACGGGGGTTGAATTGGGTCTATAGTTTGCGAGGCAGACTGGTAAAAATCACAATTTCAGGTCGTCAGTACATAGAGGGTTCGACGATTGACAACCGTCGTTGCGAAGCGTATTCTCGCGCCTTCGGCTGAACACCTATGCAACAAATCCGCACGCCATTCGTATTGAATAAGAGCGACATCACCAGAATTGAAACGGCGAAACCTGTGGGCAGCGTAAGTCTGCTCTCTCCCTTGATCGATTTGCCGACGGAGGAATAATCCTTGCAAGCACAAGCAGCAGCATCGTGGCGTCAACGTCCAAAACGTGGCGCGCCTTCCAGCGGTGGCTTGGGGCGTGCCATCCGCTATCTTGGGAAACAGCGCCGGTCTGCCATGCTGGCATACGGCGCGCTCGTCGTCGCAACGCTGGCGCAGCTCGCCGTGCCGCAGCTCGTTCAGGAGATGATCGACGCGATCACGCGCGGGACGATAGCCAATACGGTGCTCGGGCTGCCACCGCTGGTGCGAAACGTCGCCGCCCTACAAGTCGGCTACAGCCTTGACGAGTTAAACCAGTTTCAGGCGAACGCCGAAACGTGGTTGCTCAACGCCGTCATCCTGATCGTGCTGTTCGCCATCATGCGCGGGCTGTTCTCCTTCGTCCAAACCTACATGGCGGAAAAGACGTCGCAGGGAATCGCCTTTGACCTGCGAAACGAGATTTTCGCGAAGGTGCAGCGGCTGTCGTTCAGCTACCACGACCAGAACCAGACCGGGCAGTTAATGATCCGCGCGACCGACGATGTCGAGAAAGTCCGCTTGTTTATCGCGCAGGGCTTGATTCTCACGCTGCAAGCGTTTCTGCTGCTGATCGTCACGCTGATCATCCTGCTGGCGACCAACTGGCAGCTGACGCTCGTCGTCCTGCCGATCCTGCCGATCGCGCTGGTGCTGTTCATGATCTTTGGCGCGGTCAGCCAGCCATTGTTCGTCCAAATCCAGATTCGACTGTCGGCGCTCAATACCATCCTTCAGGAGAACTTGGCGGGCATTAAGGTCGTGCGCGCCTTCACGCGCGAGAAGCATGAACAGCGCCGCTTCGACGCCGCGACCGACAGCCTGCTCGAGCAGCAGCTTCGCGTCGCCCGCACGTTCTCGTTCCTGTTCCCGGTGATCTTCCTGATCATGCAAGCCGGTCAGGCGCTGATCCTGTACTTCGGCGGGCGCGAAATCCTCTACAATAACTTGACCCTTGGCGACTATCAGAAGTTCAGCCTGTACGTGATTTACGTCTTCTTCCCACTCGGGCAGCTTGGTTTTATCATCTCGCTCATGGCGCAGGCGGGAGCCTCGGCGACGCGCATTTTCGAAATTCTCGACGCCAAGAGCGACGTGACCGACAAGCCCGGCGCTCAGACGCTGGAACAAATCCAAGGCTACGTGACATTCAAGGATGTGACGTTCCGTTACTTTGGCTCCGGCGAGCCGGTCTTGCAGGACATCAACTTCGAGGCGAAACCGGGCATGACCGTCGCGCTGCTCGGCGGCACGGGATCGGGCAAGACGACGATCATCAACCTGATCCCGCGCTTCTATGATGCGAGCGATGGCGCGGTGTTGATCGACGGTCAGGACGTGCGCGACGTGACGCTCGACAGCCTGCGCTCGCAGATCGGTATTGTCTTGCAGGAAACGAACCTGTTCAGCGGCACGATCCGCGACAATATCGCCTTCGGGCGCACCGACGCGACCGACGACGAAGTGATTGAGGCATCCAAAGCCGCCGCCGCGCACGATTTCATCATGACGTTCCCACAGGGTTACGACACGCCGGTTGGCGAGCGCGGCACGACGCTGTCGGGCGGGCAGAAGCAGCGTATCGCCATCGCCCGCGCCCTACTGCTTGATCCGCGCATCCTGATTCTCGACGACTCGACAAGCAGCGTTGACCTGATCACGGAGTACCGGATTCAGAAGGCGCTCGACAGGCTGATGGAAGGACGGACGAGCTTCGTCATCGCCCAGCGTATTTCGACAGTCCTCAACGCCGACCTGATCCTTGTGCTCGACAAAGGGCAGATTGTCGCATCGGGCAACCACGAAGAGCTTATGGAACAGAGCGCGATCTATGCTGAAATCTACCACTCGCAGCTCGTCGGCGACGCCGAAATCGACGAGTCCGGCGTGACATCCGAGGAGGGCTAATCACCATGATGGGACATCTCGACGGTGGACGCCGTCTCCTTGAAGGGGATAACAGCAAAGCGCGCAACATCGGCGCGACGCTGGCACGCTTTGCGTATTACTTCCGCCGGCACTGGGTCGGTGCGGCGCTCGCGCTGCTGCTGGTCGGCTTCGCGACTTGGACGCAGGTTGTTTCGCCGGAATATATCGGACCGGCGGTGGACTGCTACTTGTTCCCACAGGCAGCAGCCGCCGGCGCTGTGACTGGTGATTCAAGCGGCGGCTGCTGGTACGACACGACGATTCAGAGCGCGATTGCTGAAGGGCGGGACGCCCTCGAAGCCGTGTCGGTCGAAACGCGACTGGCGGGCTTGGGCAGTCTGGTTCTGCTGCTGCTCGGGTTGTACGTGCTCGGTTCGGTCGTCAACGGGCTGGCGTTCTTCCTGATGAGCCGGACGGGTCAGCTTGTCCTGCGGCACATGCGCCAAGACCTGTTCCGCAAGATGCAGCGCCTGTCGCTAAGCTATTACTCGGAGAACGAAACCGGCAACCTGATGAGCCGCATCACCAGCGACACCGACACGATTCAGCAGGTCTTCAGCTTCGCCCTACTCCAAGTGATCGGCGGCGCGCTCTTGATCGTCTGGATTCTCGTCAAGATGCTTCAGGCGAATTGGGTTTACGCCCTCGTCAGCATGGCGGTCATCCCGTTCATGGTCATCACGACAGTCTATTTCTCCGGTCAGGCGCGCAAGGCATTCCGCCGCAGCCGTCAGGAAATGGGCAGCGTCAACGCCGACTTGCAGGAGAGCATCGCCGGCGTGCGCGAAGTGCAGGCATTCAACCGCGAGGATGAAAGCATCGACAACTTCCGCCGCACCAATGCCGCCAACCGCGACGCTAACGTCCGCGCCGCCGCCTTTACCAGCGCGCTCAACCCGATCTTGGAAGGTTTGGGCTACGTGGCGATCGGCATTGTCGTCATCGTCGGCGGCTTGTCAGTCCTGCGGAACGAGCCGCTGCTCGGGACGACGGCGATTACGCTCGGGTTGGTCTTCACCTTCCTGCAATACGTCCAGCGCTTCAACCAGCCGATCACGCAGATTGCGCTGCTGTGGACGAACATCCAGAGCGCGATCGCCGGCGGCGAGCGCATCTTCGGACTGCTCGACGCGAGAGTCGACATTCAGGACAAGCCCGACGCGCGCGAGATGCCGCAGATTCAAGGGCGCGTCGAGTTCGACGGTGTCTGCGCCGGTTATAAAGCGGACGAGCCGGTCTTGAAGAACGTCAGCTTCACGGCTGAGCCGGGGCAGATGGTCGCCATTGTCGGACCGACCGGCGCGGGCAAGACGACGATCATCAACCTGATCCCGCGTTTCTACGACGTGACCGACGGCGCTGTGAAGATCGATGGAATCGACGTGCGCGACGTGACGCAGGAAAGCCTCCGCTCGCAAATCGGTATCGTGTTGCAGGACACGTTCCTGTTCTCAGACACGATCATGAACAACATTCGCTACGGGCAGCTCGACGCGACCGACGAGGCAGTCATCGCGGCGGCGAAGATGGTCGCGGCGGACACATTCATCGAGCGGCTGCCGCAAGGTTACGAGACTCTGCTCGGCGAGCGCGGCAGCGGCTTAAGTCAGGGGCAGCGCCAGCTGATCGCGATCGCCCGCATCGCCCTGATGAACCCGCGCATTCTGATCTTCGACGAGGCAACGTCGAGCGTCGATACGCGGACAGAGCGTTTGATCCAGAAGGCGTTCGAGCGCATCCTCGAAGGGCGCACGAGTTTTGTCATCGCCCATCGCTTAAGTACGATTCGTAACGCCGACATTGTGCTGATGGTGCGCGAGGGCGAGATCATCGAACGCGGCACGCACCGCGAACTGCTCGAACAGCGCGGCGCATACTATGACCTGTACATGAGCCAGTTCCGGCGCGAAGAAGCGGGCGAACCGTCGGCGAACGGTAAGATCACCGAGTCGGTACCGAGCGACTAGCCCACCAGCTTACCCTATTCGACGGGGGCGGCATTCAGGCTGCCGCCCTTGTCGGTTTGTCCCCACTTCTCAAGGCTTTCATAACAAATCGCATTGACATCCATACGAATCGATCTAGAATCAATGCAGAAGCATAGCCGACCATGTGTGTCGGGCTATTTTTTGTCTACAGGAGCTTAAGCAACTCATGCTTACAGTTGAAGAGTCATCTACAGAACCGCCCGAATCGTCCGCGTCCGACTCCGAACCCCCCTCTTAGCCTAACACAGCCGTAAATCGCTCGATGCCCCGCCCCGCCCGCTGGTCAGCCGTCCCCGATGCCGACTGGAGCGATTGGCGCTGGCAGCTCGCACACCGCCTCAACAGCGCCGACGAACTCGCGCAGTTAATCAATCTGACGCCTGAAGAAATCGAAGGGCTGACGGCGGATGGCGTCTTTCGCGTCGACATCACGCCTTATTTCGCCAGCCTGATCGATCCGGACGACCCGCGCTGCCCGATCCGGCGGCAAGTGATCCCGCTTGGGCGCGAACTCAAGACGTTCGCCGGCATGATGTCTGACAGCCTCGCCGAAGATCGCCACAGCCCGGTACCGGGACTGGTGCATCGCTACCCCGACCGAGTCTTAATGCTGCTGACGACTCAATGTGCCAGCTACTGCCGCTACTGCACGCGCAGCCGCATTGTCGGCGACCCGGCGGTGACGTTCAGCCGCGCTGACTTCGAACGACAGCTTGGCTACCTGCGACAGACGCCCCAAGTGCGCGATGTGCTCCTGAGCGGCGGCGATCCGTTGACGATCGCGCCGCGCATGCTCGAATACATCCTCGCCAGCCTGCGCGCCATCGAGCATATCGAGATCATCCGCATCGGCAGCCGTGTTCCCGTTTTCCTGCCGCAGCGCATCACCGACGACCTCTGCGACATGCTCAAACGCTATCATCCCGTGTGGATGAACATCCACGTCAACCACCCAAAGGAGATCACGCCGGAAGTCAGCCGCGCGCTCGAGAAACTCGCGTTCGCCGGCGTGCCGCTCGGCAACCAGAGCGTGCTGCTGGCAGGGATTAACGACAGCGTCAGCATCCAGCGCGAGTTGGTGCACAAGCTGGTGCGCAACCGCGTCCGCCCGTATTACCTCTACCAGTGCGACCTTGTCGAAGGCGCTGGACACTTCCGCACGACGGTCGCCAAGGGGATCGAAATCATCGAAGGGCTGCGCGGGCACACCAGCGGATACGCTGTGCCGACCTATGTGGTCGACGCGCCCGGCGGCGGTGGGAAGATTCCCGTGATGCCGCAGTACGTGATCAGCCAAGCGCCGGGGAAAATCGTCCTGCGCAATTACGAAGGCTTCATTACGACCTATACCGAACCTGAGGATTATGATCCTCACGCCGTCGATCACCTCGACAGGCAGGCGAGTCACCGAGTCGAGCCGCGACAGGGCGGCATCAGCAGCCTGCTGGCAGGCGATTCCATGGCGATCAAGCCGGAGGGGTTCGACGAGACGCATAACCGCGTCGCCGAGGGTATGCCTATCCCGTTTCCGCTGGTCATCCTCGATCCAATCCTGCCCGCAGCCGTAAACGGGCGTCATACTGGTAACGGCAATCATCCGGAGCGAAGGTGAGCCATGCACATCGCGGTTCTCGCAAACCTGAAGAAAAATGCACCGTGCTGGGAAGGGATGCCGCCCGATCAGTGGGATGATCTTGACAGCGAAAAGACGATCGACGGCATCATCAGCGCCCTCGAGAGCGCGGGTCACGAGGCAGTCTTCCTCGAAGCCAGCATCCTCCCGCCGTTCAACTTGATCGACCGCCTGCTCGACTACAAACCCGATATCTGCTTCAACATCGCCGAGAGCCACTTCGGCGATGGACGCGAGGCGCAGATTCCGGCACTGCTTGAAATGCTGAGGATTCCCTACACCGGCAGTCAGGTGATGACTCTTGCGCTGGCGCTCGACAAGCCGATGACCAAGCGCATCCTCGCCTATCATGGCTTGCCGACGCCTGAGTTTCAGGTCTTCGAACGTGCCGACGAGCCGATCGATGCCGATCTCGTGACGGACGACGGCGATCTGCGCTTTCCGCTGTTTGTCAAGCCGAGCCGCGAGGGGACGAGTATGGGTGTTAGCGCCGACAGCGTCGTCTATACAGTCGATCAGCTCCGCGAGCGTGTTGATGCCCGCTTGCGTCGATACAACCAGCCGATCCTTGTCGAGCATTACATTCGTGGGCGCGAAGTGCTTATCGGCATGCTCGGCAACCTACCACCGCGAGAAACCGCGCGCCGCCTCAACGACCGCACGCGGCAGGAAGAACTGCCCGACACGCTGACGTTCCTGCCGATCCTCGAAGTCGATACGCAGCTTCACGCGGCGACCGAGGGTGACATCTACACAAGTCGGATGAAAGTCGAAATGGTCGACGACTACCGCTACGAGTGTCCGGCGAACCTCGATCCTGACTTGGAGCGGCGCTTGCTTGTTTTGGCGGGCGCAGTCTTTCGTGTGACGGGGTGTAAAGACGTGGCGCGCGTCGACTTCCGCCTCGACGGCGACCACCCTTACATTCTTGAGGTCAATCCACTGCCGGGTTTAAGTCCCGGTTTCAGCGATCTGTGTTTGCAGGCGATGGCTGCGGGCTGGAGTCACGAGCAGTTGATCAACGCCATCCTCGACAACGCCGTCAAGCGTTACGGGCTGTACGCTTGATACGTCACGATCAGGGGCGGCGCGGGCAGTCTGTCTCTGTCGCCCCTGTTTCCACTTTCATGCTCAGCCTCACCGGTTGAGCGCCACCAGACGAAAGCCGATGCTGCCGTAGTGGTATTCCGGGCTCAATTTGAAGTGGAACGCCGTTTGCGCGCGTTCGTGGGCGCTGATGAATGACCCACCTTGCACCGAGCGCGATGTCAGCGTCGTCACATCGCAGTCCTCATACGTTCCGTTCAAACACCACTCCCAAACATTGCCCGCCATATCATACGCGCCGCATGGGCTGACGCCCTTGACGTAGCGCATGACCAGCGTCGTCTGGCGGAGACGGCTCTCGCGCGTGTTGCAGACGCTCGTGTCAAATTCGTTGCCCCACGGGTAGACGCGGTTATCGTCACCGCGCGCGGCGCGCTGCCACTGCTGCCGCGTAGGCAGGGTGATCAACATGCCGAGCTTTTCGCTCAGCCAATGACAGAACGCCATCGCCTCGTACCACGTCACAATCTCGCGCGGACGATCCACGCCCTGAAACTGCGGCGAGGTCGGAATGGGGTTCAGCATCCGCCACTCTTTGGCGTAGGGCGAGAAGTTCCACCATCGCGGGTTGGCGTAGCCATGCGCGTCGTCAATGAACAGCTGGTACTGCGCGTTCGTAACCGGGTACTTGCTTAGTTGGAAACTGTCCACAAAGAGCGAGTCGCGAGCGGCGTTGCCCCTGCCGTTCCCGGCGATACTCAGCGTGCCGGACGGTACATCGCACCATTCAAGCAGCGGGATCGTTCTGCCGTTTGGTCGCGGACCTGACGGCGCAGGCGCAGGCGGTTGAAGCTGCTCGCTGGCGGCAATTTCGGCGAGGTTCTCAGGATCGTAATGCGGTACGTCCTTGCGAAACTGCTCGAACGCTGCCAGACCGACCTTGCGCGTCCACTTGCGCTTGACCAACTCGGCAATGTTCTTGTACTCCAGCTCGATCTCGCGCATTCGCGTCTGTCGCGCCAGCGCTGTTTCTGCCTCGCGCAGCAGCGCCTCAAGGTCGATGAAGCGTGGCTTCAAGCCGTGTTCAATCGCCTGCTTGAGCATGAACACCGCTTCGTCGAACCGCCCGCCTTCCATCGCCTCGGCGGCTCTGCCAATCACCGCGCCGGGATCGCTCGGCGGCTTCGGCGGTTCAACGTTCCCCGGTCGCACTTTCGCCGGACGGGGCAGTTTCCCGCGTTCGGCAAGCGTGATCGGGTTCAGCAGCCCCTTGACCACTTCCGGGGTCAAACCCTTCGTAAAGTCGATGTACTGAATGTCGCGCAGTTCCTTCGGCAGTTCCGTCCCTTCCCGGATTAGTACCGGGAAGATGTGCTTGCCGAGATTCTGCGCGATCTTGAATTCTTTCTGGCAGTATTCGCTGCCGACTGAATCCGGCGACAGCAGGTAAATGAACCCCTCGCACCAATCCAGAC
>JAEVZT010000034.1 GCA_023392115.1 Chloroflexota bacterium | reverse complement strand
CCGCCGGACAGTACGACGTGCTGCCGGTCGCCGTTCAGCATGAAGGCGGTTTGGGGATCGCCTATTTCCGCGACGGTGAGCCGGTCGGGTATGGCGAGGTGATCCATAATACACAGCTGATCGGCTTTCCGGCGCTGCACGTCGACCCCGCCGGTCATCTCTATCTGGCGTGGACGTCGCCGGACGCGGATCGCGCCGCGCTGCGATTGGCGACCACGAGGGCGGGGTAGGGTCGGATTACCGTATTTCACGCTCGATCGCTTGAGGCTCCGGCAGCGCCGGCGTTACAGCTTGTCGCAGTACACGGCGATCGCCTGTTCCAGAAACGCCGGCAGGTCGGGATGCAGCTTCTGGAAGTTGGCGATGAAGTCGGGATGGCTGTTGTACAGCTGACCCAACCCGCGCAGGATTTCCGGCGTCGGCTCGTAGAAGTAGCGTAGATGCTGATGCCAGCGTACCAGAATCGCCTGCACGTCGGGGCTGTCCGCCCCCTTCGGCATTGCCTCAATAAGATCGGCGTAGACGGCGTTCCCCTCTTCCCCGATCTGCTGCTTCTGCTGCTGGCTGTAGCTGTTCCAGCGCTTGTACGACTCCCTGACCCGTTCTTCGCCGTAGGCTTCGGCGGCTTCCTGCGCGTACCGCTTCTCTTCTTCCTCGTTGAACGCGGTGAATAACTGCTTCTTGCTCATTTCGACCTCTCCTACAAGGTGCAAGATCGTGCTGTCGACGGTCTGAATGAGGTTTTGCAACCGGTCGATCTTCGCCTGAAGCGCGTCGCGGTGTTGATTCAGCGCCGCCACGAGATCGAAATCCTGATTATCGACCATGTCCTTGATCTGCAGCAGCCCCAAGTCCATCTCGCGGAAGAACAGAATCTGCTGGAGCCGGTACAGCGCTTCTTCGCCGTAGTAGCGGTAGCCGTTGTCGCCGACCGCCGACGGCTTCAGAAGGGCGATCTCGTCGTAGTAGTGCAGGGTGCGAATGCTCACCCCTGCCAGTTCGGACAGCTGTTTGACCGTGTACATGCCCGTGCTCTCCCTCATTCACGATCATGGTAAACCCTGACGTAACGGCAGGGTCAAGACCCTTTTTCACGCGAAATCAGATTCATCGAGCAGCGGCAGCAGATAAATCACCGGTTCTTCGTAAGGGTGCGCGGCACGCAGCGCGGCGGTCACGGCTTTGACGCGGCTGCGCTCGCAGAACGTCTCAATGCGAATTTCGTCGACTTCGTTGAGTTCGGCTTTCTCGCCAAGGGCGGGATCAGCGGCTTCGTCGGGCTTGAAGCGCCCGGTTCCGGGACTGGTGAAGGCGCAGTGGGTGTAGTGCCCGATCACGCCGGCGCCCGCTTCGGCGATCGCGTTGAGGACAGGGATCAGGTGGGATGCCGGAACGGTCACAAACAGTAAAATGCGGTCAGACGACATGAGTCACCTCACAACAGGAAATTTGTCCAAATTGTGCAACTTTAATGTGGAATGGACGGCAGCGCACGTTACAATATATCCAGCAAATCCCACCTTTTCCAACACGAACGGCACGATTGTAAATGCGAATTCAGCGGTCAAACTCCCGACTCTCGTTCCGCAGACGGCGGCGTCGTGCAGGATGCGTGTCGGTTGTCTTCGTCCTCACGCTCGTCGTCGGCATCGGCTTTGTCTCGCTTTACTGGCTGCGCCGCTGGACTCCGGCGGAAGATGTTTCCGGCATGGATGTCAATTTGCTGCTGTCGGCATACAACGCCTTCAATCGCGGCGACATGAACGGCGCTGTCAGCATTTCACGCCAGATCCTGAGCCTTCAGCCCGCCCAGCCTGACGCCGTTCGGCTTTTGGCGCGCACGCTGATCTATCGCAGTTTCGGCGAGTACAACCGCGCTATTGACCGTCAGCTCGCGCTCGAGGTGACGACCGAAGCACTCGGCGTCGCGCCGAACCACCGCGAGTTGATGGCGGCGCACGCCTTTGCCCTCGTCGCCAACGGCAGACCCGGCGAAGCGGTGGACACCGCCCGAAAAGTGTTGGAAGACCAGCCCGAACACACCCTCGCCCGCGTCGCGCTGTCGCTGGCATACGGCAGCGTCGGCAGCTTCGAGGTGGCGCTGCGCGAGAGTATGCGCGCGCTCGACCACGCTCCAAGTCACGAACGGCTTGACGCGCTGCGCGCGCTGGCGATCAGCTACAGCGACATGGGGAATTACGACGAAGCCGCGCGAACGGTCGAACGGGCGATCGCCATCAACCCGAATCTGCTGCTGCTGTACTTCGAGCGCGCCCAGTACGCGCTGCTGCTCGGCGATGGCGACGCGGCGACGGTGGCTTACTACGAAGTCCTCGTCCACGACGAGAACAACGTCAAGGCGCGCCTGCGCCTGTGCGAGCAGTCAAGCCTGATGCGCGAGCGCGACATGGCGGCGCAGTACTGTCAGGAAGTGACCGAACGCGCGCCGAACTGGTCGGAAGGCTGGTATCGGCTCGGCATGGAGTATTTCTATCAAGGCAGGTTCGCCGAGGCGCAGAACGCGCTGGAACGCTGCTCGTCGCTTCAGGTGATGCAGAACGTCCCGGTCGAGCAGCGCCGTTTTGAATGCTGGTACATTCAGGGGCAGGCTGCCGAAATCCTCGGCGACTGCGACAGCCTTGTCGCCATCTACAATGAGTTCAGGACGATGGCAGCCGACCAGCAGATTCAGCAGCGCTGGACGTACCCGCCCGAAGGTCCGCCGATGTGCCAGTAGCCGCGATAAGGCTTAGATCGTGTCATGCAGTTCTCGTAGTTTGACCCACTCACCCCATACCCCTGTGCAACCTTCGGT
>JAEVZT010000518.1 GCA_023392115.1 Chloroflexota bacterium | reverse complement strand
GTCAGCAGCTCGTTGTGGTTGATCTTGACGAGGAACGGGATTTTGTGCGCGTACTTGCGCGCGACAGCGCCGAGCACGCCGAACGTCGAGGCGACGGCATTGCAGCCGCCTTCGATCGCCAGCTCGACGATGTTTTCGGGGTCGAAATACTGCGGGTTCTTGGCGAACGACGCGCCGCCCGCATGTTCGATGCCCTGATCGACGGGCAGAATCGACAGGTAGCCCGTGCCGGCGAGGCGTCCGGTGTTGAACAACTGCCCGAGGCTGCGAAGCACCTGCGGGTTGCGATCCGAACCGAGCCACACACGGTCGATGAAATCCGGTCCCGGCAGGTGGAGCACGTCTTTCGAGACGGTCTGGCTGGTATGGTTGAGCAGGTAATCCGCGTCGCTGCCGAGCAGTTCGACGATTTTATCGATGTTCAGCGCTGCGCCCTGCGTAGTCGCTACTGCCATCGCTGTTTCTCCTTTATATTGAGCTTTACATTCCGACACGAGTATAGCACTAGTTTACAGTTGACAGTTTACAGTTCACAGGAAGTGAATCGTGGTTTTTACTGTCAACTGTCAACTGTTCACTGTCCACTTCACGCTATCAGCGCGATCGCTTCAATCTCGACAAGCGCGCTCAGCGGCAGCTTGGCGACCTCGACCGTGCTGCGCGCGGGCGGATTGCCGCTGAAGTAGGTCGCGTAGATTTCGTTCATGGCGGAGAAGTCGCCGAGGTTCTGTAAAAAGACGGTCGTCTTGACAACGCGGTCGAGGCTCGTCCCCGCCGCCTCAAGAATGGCTTTGAGGTTTTCGAGCGCCTGCCGCGTCTGCTGCTGGATGCCGCCTTCGGCGAAGGTCGCCGTGCCGGGAATGATCCCCGTTTGCCCGGCGACGAAGACGAATCCGTTGGCGACGATGGCTTGCGAATACGGTCCGATGGCGGCGGGGGCGCTGTCGGTTTTGATGACGTCACGGCTCATGCTGATCTCCTGATCTCTGTGTCGAAAAGCGCGGATTATGGCGAATGACCAAAAATCCGCAAAGCCCTTTCCTTTATTTCGAATTGGCTTAAAAAAGCTCGCTTTGCGCTAAATTCTCATGCTATAATGCCGGACATGATCAACCGGATAGGGTGTGGAGAGCGGCGATGAACAAACTTGTCAGTCTTGGACTCGGGTTCGCAGTCGGCGCGGCGATCGGCGCGACGGCAGTCGTCCTGTTCGCCCCCGTTTCCGGTCCCAAACTCATCCACTACTTGAAAGTTGGCTACGCCGAAACGCTTCAGGAAGCGCGCCTCGTCAGCGAACAGCGCCGCCGCGAGCTTGAAGCGGAACTCGCCCAGAAACGCGGGCAGCCCGCTAGCACCACCTATCGAATTTCCGCCAGCAACCGGTAAGGCGTGGGCACGGTCGTCACCGGCGCGAACGGCGATACCGACAGCATGATCGTATCCACGCCCTCGACAAGGTCGAGCGTCCACTCGTTGACAGTCGCTTCCGGCTGCCAGCGCGTCACAACCAGTTCATCGCCGACGCGCTGCACCGCCTGCACCCATGCGGTTTGCGGCAGACGGTTGTCGGTGATGATCCAGCCTTCAAAACTCCAACCGCCATCCCCCGACTCGAAATTCTCAGCATAGCCGATCGCGTCGATGCGCACGTCGTCGACAGCCATTCCCGCCTGATTGACGGCGTCGTCGGTGATCATCTCGAAGCGGACGAGGATTTCCCGCCCTGCATAGGCATCGAGCGACACCGATTCCTCGACCCACGTCGAAACAGCGCCATCACCGCTGACGCCGGTATACCCCGCGCCGTACGCCGTGTGATGCGGGTTCTCGCTCGTCGTGCGTTCGGTGGCGACGATGTTCCACGTATCGCCGCCGTCGTCGCTGATCATGACGTAGCCGTAATCCCACAGCCGTTCGATGTGATACCACAAGCGGTAATTGAGGGTCGCGCTGGTCACGCCGGTCAGGTCGAAGGCGCGCGTGACGTGCGTGTTGCTCATGTCGCCGCGATTACTATAAAGGAAGTGACCATCGCCTTCAGCGGCGATCAGCGGGACGACGTCGGGAAGCTCAAAGCGAATCTCGAGCGCCTTGACGCCCTCGACAACCGGCAGTTGGATATAATCCGTCCCGTACTGGTTGGCGACATCGGCATAGCTGAACGGGTACTCGATTGCCATCGCGGCGATCGACGCGGTCATGCCCAGCGGCGGCAGCGAGTCGTAACCGTAAACCGTCTCCGGCGCGAGGAAGGTGTTCGCCAGCACCCAGTCGGCGAAAAATGCGTCAGCCCCCGGCTCGCCCATGTCGCGCAGGACGTTGTCGACCGCCTGCAAGCCGCGCGGCGACATGTCGGCGCTCAGTGCCTGTATAGCGTCGATGCCGTAGCGGTCATAGAAGTAGGTCAGGAACATCAATGCCGCGCCATAGTTCGCCATCCGCGCGCCGCTCGCCTCGTTCCAACTGTTGAGCTGCGTCCCCGGCTGTGTCAGGAAGCTGAAGATCGACGAGTCGAGCAGCCCGTACAGGTAAAGTTGTGTGAACTCTGAGAATCCCTCGTTCATCCACGTTTCTTCGTTGATCTGCAAGTTGTTGCGGATCATGTGCTGGAATTCGTGGGCGACGATGCTCTCGATCGCCGGCAGATAGACATCCGTTTCAATGGCGTCAAGGTTGAAGAAGAACATTTCGCGCTCGTTGCTCGTCGGCACGGCTTCATCCGGGTAGCCGTGATCGCTCATGACATACGCGGCGGTTGTCATGCCCAGCCCGCGCGCGAACAACCCGTGCACGCGCGGATCGCCATCGATCCCCGGCGAGGCTTCGCTGCCCCACAGTTCGCGCGCTTGATCGTAGATGCGCGTGTCGAACGCGTCCGCCAACGCCTGCAAATCCTCGTCGCGGACGCTCGCGCCTTCCTCAACCCACAGGTAAATGTGATCGCCGACCACGCGCAGGATCGCCGGGACTTCGAACGAGCGGTCGGCGCTCGAATCGGTGACGTGGAACATGTCGCGCTCGCCAACCTGACGGGCGGGCGGGTTCTCCGGCACGGGCGGGATCGACTCGACGCCGAGCAGCCGCCGCGCCAGCTCAACGCGGTCGCGCGGCGGGATAATCGTGTTTTCGAGCGCGGCGACAGTCGGGAAGGCGTCGGTATCAATCGCTTGCTGTGCATCTGCCGGCATCAGTGGCAGCATCAAGACGAGGATGAAAAAGACGAGTTTGTGGAACTTCAACATGTTTCTCCAATTCCAAACCGCTCAACCTTGTTGCAGAAGACGTTTCACATCGTCGGGACAGGCAAATTCGATCCTGATGTTGTTGTCGGCGAAGGTTTTTTCAAACAACAGCCATTTGGAGTCTGTCGCCTGTAAGATCGGGGGGTGTTCAGGATGTGCGGCACAAACGGCAATCCACTTGCGATCGGCGCGGTCGAAGGTTTTCAAGCGATCGTCGGATGGAAACTCCCTAAAGCTGTTGTCATCCGTCGGCATGATCGTGATCTGGTCGCAGCGTTCAGAATTCGTCCTATTAAGCAGCACCCATCGTAGAAAACGGTCGCCAACCCCTGGCTGCCCTTCCGTACGCAAATGCGTCCTGTATTCCTTGATTATCAGGAACTTGTCATCGATGGCAATCCGCCCCGAGTCCATCAACTGTTCGAGCCTGCTCGCACAGGCTGCTATACATTCCGGAGAAGCCTGTTCCGCTCGTTTGTTGGCGACGATGGCAACGTTGGTGTCGACGATAGAGGTCATTCAGATTCTTTCAGTTTGCGCTGCATCTCAGCTTCTGTCATTGCGACGAGATCGCCTGTGGTATCGCCGAAGAAGTCGCGGGGCCAATTGGCGATATTGCCATATTCGTCCAAGCGCAGTTCTTCAATGCGGGACGATCCATCATCGTTCATGTCGCAAAAATAGAGCGCGGCATCATCCCGCTTCAGTTGTTCTTCCGCGATGCGCCGCTGCAAGCGATGAAGCAGATATTCGCTGTGACTCTCGAAGATGATCTGTACGTTGCGTTCTTTGCTGACTTCGATGAATACGTCGGCTAAATCCGCTTGAACAGAGGGATGCAAATGAATTTCAGGCTGTTCGAGGATGATGGTCGAGCCTTCGGGGACGTAGTAGCACAGCACGAGAACCGGAAGCACCTGCGATACACCAAAGCCTATTTCCGTGATTAGCACTTCGGCGCTCGAAGGGGTTTTCTTGACGACCAGTTCGTAATCACGCCGTCCGGGGGCGATTGAGCGCAGGCTAAACGAGTCGATCAAGCCCATGCGCTTTAGCCAGTCAGCGACCTTTAACTCCACGTAGTAACTATGGTTCTCCACACGCGAGGATAGAAGCGCGGCAACAGCGCGTTCTCCGCGCTTACCTACATTACTAGGCGTATCACCCGCCCACAGGTAGGTACGCTGTGGATGTTCACGCAAAGGACCAAGATACTCAAGTTGCGAAAGTCCGTTTTCAAGGAAATTGCTGAGCATACCTGCGTACGCATATTGGGCAACACGGAATTGTAAGGAGGTGCTTCGCGGAAACTCGTAAAACTTGATTGGTTTCTCGCGTGTCGTCAATCTCGACTGCTTTCCTTCTTTTGGCTCGAAATCAGATGTTCGGAGTAAGTATTCCTCGGTTTCAGGATCAATTAGCTCCATTCCTAGTGGGGAGCGCATTTCGCCTGCCTCATAAGCAAAGCTCTTGATCACCAAACGATCGTTTTTCTGTTGAATTGCCGCGTGAAATTCCAGATAGAAGTCATCATCCTCTTCGAGTTCATCTGGCTCAGGATGATAATTCGGAATATCGCTCGTCGAGTTGTATAGAATTAGATTCGCTTCAAAGACCTGCCCGATGTCGTGAAAGTGTATAATGTCTTGAAACGTCCCCAGATTCACGGGTGAATTTTCATCCCCAAGAAACAGCACTTGTCGCGGATCGGAGGATGCGGCGCTTTGCTTAAGCAATAGCAGCATTTGCAGAAGACTCGTCTTGCCCGAACTGTTTGCACCGTAAAACCCTGTGAGCGGGGCGAGGCGAATGTCGCCGGTATCCGCCCACGACTTAAAATTCTTCGCCCGCATACTTCGTAACATTGCCTTATCCCCCGATAATGTCGGCTTGGATGCCGTGTTCGCCGAGCGCGTCGCGCAGCTCGCGCAGATCGTCGGCGCGCACGATTGCCGCCATGTCGCCCAACTGCCTGCCCATGAAGCGGCGCAAGCCCGGCGTCTCCATGATCTGGCGCATCACTTCCGGCGACGTGGTTTGCAGGACGAGCACGCGCTCGATCTGCACTGTCGCCACCGCGCCCTGTCGCCAATTGTTAAGCAGGCTCGCCAGCGGCGTCGGTAGCGGAGCATCGCCGGTCGCGCGGCTGATGAACGCGGCAATGTGTCCCGTATTGATCCCCTGCGCGGCGGCGCGGGCGATGCTCTGCGTGTCGATGCGATACTCGAAAACGCCGTCATTCGGCGGCAGCCACGTGGCGAAGCGCGCGATCTGGAAGCGGTCGATCCGCGCCACTTTGCGCGACACACGCAGCGCCCCGTCCGCCCCAACCTCGATCTTGTCCTGCGGATCGGGCGGGGTGGGATACGGCGTCATGCCGAGGAAGGCACGTCCGTAAGCCGTCAGGCGGGCGGCGTCATCGCCGAGATCGAGCAAGCCGAGCCAGTGCATCGGCGCGGTGATCAGGAACTCGAGCAGCGCGCCTTCGACGGCGTCCCAACTCTGAATCCCCGTCAGGTATTCGCCCTGATCGTTGCGGATGTACCAGCTGTCGAAGTCGCTGTTCGGGCGCTGGAAATCGGCGCTGTCCTCACGCACGAGGTCGATAAAATCCTCGACCGACCACCAATCATGATCGGGCAGGGTGGGCTTCATGATGTCGAAGACCGCGCCGCGCGCCGCCGCCGGGTTGTACTGGCGCATCGTCCCGGCTTCCGGTTCGGGATACAAGCCGGGGACGTGCCACAAATCGACGTAGGCGTTGGTTTCGCGCCAGACTTCCGTTAAGCGGCGCACCTGTTCGGCGCGGCTCGCGCCAAGCCAGCGCCGCGCTTCGGCGCGTTTAGGAATCGCCCGCCCATTCTGGATTTCAATCAAGTCCGCGCCGATGCCGAGCTTGAGCATGAAGACCAGCCGCGCCCGTTCCGCGCCGAGCAGGAACGGCAGCAGCGCCTTGCCGTCCGATGGCGACAGCAGATCGCCTTCGAGCAGCGGCGCGTTGAGCTGCAAGTACGCCAGCAGCGTCGTCAGGTCGTCGACCAGCGACGTGTCGGCGAGTTGTATCTCCGTCACGTCGTCGAGCGCGGGCAGCGTCTCGAACGCCTCTTGAAACGTGTCCTCATCTTCTTCGGGCAGATCGTCATACGAGGTCTTGTGCAGCGGCAGCGCGCGGATCAGGTCGTCGGGCACGAAGACGATCCGCTGTGTGCCGATGCTGGCGTTCTCGTAGGCGCGCCCGATCAAACCGCGATAGAACAGGGCTTCGGCGGGCGTAGCGGGGTTCAGGTGCGGCTGCTCTTTGGCGGCGACCGCCGCGCCCATGTCACGGATCGCGCCAAACAGGGCGTTGAACTTGGCTTCCGGCATTTTGCCGCCCATGCTGACCAGCGCCTGTAATGCCCCGCGCTCGCGCTCACCGAGCGTGTCCCAGATCATTTCCGACCGCGCCGGTTCAAGCATCGCCCGGTGCAGCGTCTCAATCATTTGCGGGGTGTCCATGTGATCCAGCGCGATATCCCAAACTTCTGCAAGCATCGGCAGCAGGTATGCATCTCGTTCACGTAAGCTGTATAAAACGCTCGTCATTGTCAGCTTTTCTGCAAGAAACGCCAGTCTATCGCTCCATTATAACCGTTTAGAAACGAAATGATTGACTTAGAACTACTGTTCGCCTACAATCGAAAATATGTTTTCATTTGGGATAATTCGGAGCCGGACATGAGAGATCGTCAGAAACTATCGGAAAAGCAGCGGAATATCCTGCGCTTCATTGAGACTTACATCGACACGCACGGATTTCCCCCCACCATTCGCCAGATCGGCGAGGCGACAGGCATCGCGTCGACCTCGGTCGTCAACTACAACCTGAACAAGCTGGTGACAGCGGGCTATCTGTCGCGCTCGGCGCGGTCGTCACGCGGCATTCGCCTCGTCAAGAGCGCGCGCAAGTCCACCCCGCAGTCGGTCGTCAGCGCTAATCAGGTCATACGCGTGCCGATGATGGGGCAGATCGTCGCCGGTCAGCCGATCCCGGTGTTCGATGACATCACCCCCAACGAGCACGACGCGATCGAACTCACGCCGGTCATGCTGCGCGGCAGCGATCCGGCTGAAGTCTTCGCGCTCCGCGTCAAGGGCGACTCGATGATCGACGCCATGATCAGCGACGGTGACATCGTCATCTTCCGCAAGCAGATCGTCGCCGACAACGGCGATATGGTCGCGGTGTGGCTCGACGAGCGCGGCGAGACGACGCTCAAGTACTTCTATAATGAAGGGGAACGGATTCGCCTTCAGCCTGCTCACCCGACGATGAGCCCGATCTACGTCAACGCGGCGCATTGTCAGGTGCAGGGGCGCGTCCTGTCGGTCATTCGCCCGTCGGTGTAACCTACCGGCTCATCTCCCATCCATTTCGACCCGTCTGGTGCGGGGAAACGACCCGCGTCGTTGGGAGATGAGTGCCACGGGCTGCGCTCAAACTGAATAAACCCCGCACTCAAGGCGCTTTCCCCGCCAACCCCGCAGGCGGTGGTAAATGCCGTTTTCGTGTCTTTCCTTTCTGCTACCCTTGTTTCGTGTATT
>JAEVZT010000474.1 GCA_023392115.1 Chloroflexota bacterium | reverse complement strand
GATAAGGACACAGGTATGGCGTTTCAAATTGTCGTCCCCGATCTGGGCGAGTCGGTTGTTGAGGCAACAGTCGCCCGCTGGCTGAAGCAGGAAGGCGATCCGGTCTCGGTCGGTGAAGCGGTTGTCGTCCTTGAAACCGACAAGGTCGATCTCGAAGTTGGCGCTGAACGCGACGGCGTGCTGACTAACATCGCTCACCCCGCCGGATCAGACGTCAAAATTGGCGATTTACTCGGCACCATTGAAGAGGACGGCGCTGCCGCGAAACAGCCGACCGCCGCTCAAGAAGCGCCGAAACCGACTCCTGCCCCAACGCCGCCCCCGCCTGCCGCAGAGGAAACGCCGCGCGCAGAAGAACGGGCGACGCCGGTCGCGCGACGGATCGCCAGTGATCAGCAGGTCAACCTGACCGAAGTTGAGCCGAGCCGTCCCGGAGGGCGCGTCACCAAGAGCGATGTCCAGCGCTATCTGGAAACGCAGCACCAGCCAGCGCCCGCCGCGCCGAGTCGCCCTGCTCCCGCGCCTGCCCCTGCACAACCTGCCGGTGAAACCAATGGCTACCGCGCCGAAGAACGGATCAAGATGTCCCGCCGCCGCCGGACGATCGCCCAGCGGTTAGTCGAAGCCCAGCACACGGCTGCCATGCTCACGACCTTCAACGAGATTGACATGAGCGCCGTTCAGGAACTACGCGAACGGCGCAAGGGCGCGTTCAAGGAACGCTACGGCGTCAGCCTCGGTTTGTCGTCGTTCTTCGTCAAGGCGGTGATCGGCGCGCTGAAGTTCCAGCCGCGCCTGAATGCCGAAATTCAGGGCGACGAGATCGTCATGAAGGGCTATTACGACATCGGCGTCGCCATCGGCGCGTCCGAGGGTCTAGTTGTGCCCGTCCTGCGTGACGCCGACCGCATGTCCTTTGCAGCCATCGAGGCGGCGATCAAGGATTACGCCAAGCAGGCGGAAGCCGGGACGCTGTCGCTCGAATCGCTGCGCGGCGGCACGTTCACGATCACCAATGGCGGCGTTTTCGGCTCGCTGCTCAGCACGCCGATCCTCAACCCACCGCAGGTCGGCATCCTCGGCTTGCACAAGATCGAACAGCGACCGGTCGCCGTCGACGGGCAGGTCGTCATCCGCCCGATGATGTATGTCGCCCTGAGCTACGATCACCGGATTGTCGACGGACGGGAAGCCGTCCAGTTCCTCGTGCGCGTTAAGGAACTGGTCGAAGACCCCGAATCGCTGCTCATTGAAGGATAAGCGAAGGTATACGACGTAGGGCGAGCCGCTGGCTTGCCCTCTTTTTACAATCACCAATCCCGCATTTCGCCGACGACAGAAAGCATCATCATGCTCAGAGCAGCCAATCTCGGTCTGCGTTTCTTCCTCGAGCTCTGCATCCTCGCCGCGCTTGGATATTGGGGTTTTCAAACTGGCGACTCAGCGCCGCTCAAGGTCATCCTCGGGATCGGCGCGCCACTGATCGCCGCCGTGCTTTGGGGAGTTTTCATCTCGCCAAAAGCGTCGGTTCGCCTGCCCGGCATCGCGCGTTTGCTGCTCGAATACGCAATCTTCGGCGCAGCCGCGCTCGCCCTCGCCGCTGCCGGACAGCCGGAACTCGCGGCAGTCTTCTTCGCTGCTGCCGTGATAAGCGGCGTCTACAACTATTTCACCGACCCACGACAGAAGGCAAGTCGATAGGCGCAAGCCAGAGGTTCACCTGCGCCCCGCCCGACTAGCTGAAGATCACGGTCTTGTTGTTGTAAACCAACACCTGACGCATCAGGTGGTAGCGGATCGCCCGCGAGAGGACAAGCTTCTCCACGTCGCGCCCCTTACGAATCAGGTCTTCGACGGCGTCTTTGTGATTAATCCGCGTGATGTCCTGCTCGATGATGGGTCCCGCGTCGAGATCGGCGGTAACGTAATGACTCGTCGCGCCGATGATCTTTACCCCGCGTGCGAAGGCGGCGTGATACGGTTTCGCGCCGATGAACGCGGGCAAGAACGAATGGTGAATGTTGATGATCTGGTTCGGAAACTCACCGACGAATTCCGGCGACAGGATTTGCATGTAGCGCGCCAGCACGACCAGATCGACCCCGCAGTGCTTGATCAACTCGATCTGCTGCGCCTCGACTTCGCGCCGGTTCTCTTTGGTCACCGTGAATTCGTGATATTCAATGCCAAATTTCTCTGCCACCGGGCGCATGTCGGGATGATTGCTGACGATCAGCGGAATATCGAGCTGCCACTCACCGGAGTTGTAGCGCGACAGGATGTCGTACAGGCAGTGTCCCTGCTTCGAGACGAAAACCGCCATTCGCGGCACATCGTTCGAGAAGTGGAGCTGATATTCGATCTGGAAACGGTCGGCAATCGGCTGGAACTGCGCGCCGATGTCATCTGGCGCGATGCCGAAGTTGCTCAAGTCCCACTCGACGCGCATGAAGAAGACGTTCTCCTGCGCGTCGACATGCTGGTCAAGATGCAGGATGTTCCCGTTGTGGCGAAAAATGAACTCGGTGATCGCCGCGACCAGCCCGGGTCTGTCAGGGCATGCGATTAAAAGAATCGCGGCGTTATGCGCGCCGTTGTTCTGCATGGAGGTTGCTTCCTTTTCGGTTTATCGTGGCTCAGTTTGTAGATAATGCAGCAGTCCGCTGTAGCGCTCGGCAACCTTGTTGTTCTGCACCGCCATGTAGACAGCGCGGCGGCTGCCGACAAGCACGACCATCTGCTTGGCGCGCGTCACGGCAGTATACAGCAGGTTGCGCTGGAGCATCATGTAATGCTGCGTCAGCAGCGGCATGACCACAACCGGATACTCCGATCCTTGGCTGCGGTGCGTGCTGATGCAGTAAGCGTGGATCAGTTCTTCCGCCTCGATCCTGTCGTTGTT
>JAEVZT010000294.1 GCA_023392115.1 Chloroflexota bacterium | reverse complement strand
TTGACGGCTTGCTGGAAGCCGTCGAAAGCGGGCGCGTCCCCGAAATGGCGATTGATCAGTCGATCGCGCGGATTGAGCGCCTGAAATCGCAATACGCCATCACCACGCCGCCCGACTTGAGCGTTATCCGCCACGCCGATCACATCGCTAACGTCAGCGAGGCGGCGCGCGCGGGGACGGTGCTGTTCTCCGGCACGCTGCCTATCGACCTCGGCGGTAATACGCTGCTCGTCGAATTCGCCTCACACCTCGAAAGCGGTATCGTCGAGAGCGGCGGTTTGACAGGTTTGGGCGCGATCGCGCGCGAAAAGCTGCCCGGCGTTAAGACGCACGTCCTCCGCGGCTGGGATACTGCCAGCGCCGATATCGATCGCGTCCTTGCCGACGTTCGCGCCGCCAACCGCCTGATTCTGGCGACGCGCGGCGCGCATTTGCAGCCCGATCAACTCCGGCTGGCGCGGGCGATTCTCGCGGCGGCGAAGCGCGCCGTTTTGATCTGCCTGCGCAGCCCGTTTGACGCGGCGGCGCTCTCCGGCGCTGAGGTGGTGCTCTGCACCTGCGGCGACAGCGCGCCGTCGCTCGAAGCCGCGCTCGACGCGCTGCTCGGCGCGTTCGAGCCATCAGGACGGCTGCCAGTCGAGGTGACGCCCGCATGAGCGTTCAGCTGGCATTGATAATACAGGACTTCCTCGCACCGTATCAGGGAACGGTATTCACGCACTGCGCGCTCGCCGTTCATCACCGGGGCGAGAGACTGATCGCAATGGGCTGGCGCGCGCCGCAGTTCAGCGATCCGGGGCGAATTGACAACAACTTCACGACGCTGTTCGACTTCGCCTCGCTAACCAAGCTGTTCACGACGACCGCGTTCCTGTCGCTGGTGAGCGAGGGCAAAACGTCGCTCGATGCGCCGCTGGTGTCGGTCATCCCAGAGTTCGGCGACCTATCGCCGCGACCGATTGAAGGGGGTCAAGACCCGCACACCAAACAGCGCCTGCCGACGCCGCCGGAACGCGTCGGGGAAACCGTCGATCCGGCAAGCGTGACGTTCTTTCACCTGCTGACGCATACCTCCGGGCTGCCGCCGTGGCGCGACATCTACAACGCCGCCGGCGATGTCCCGCCCCTGCCCTACCAGCCCGATCCCGTCGGGCGGACGCTTCGCTGGGTGCGAGCGCTCAAAGCGTTGTGCATCTGTCCGTTCGTCGCCCAGCCGGGCGAAGGCGTCCGCTACAGCGACATCGGCGTGATGCTGCTTGGCGAAGCTGTATCGCGCCTGCACGGGACGCCCGGCGAGCTTGACCGGGCCATACAGGCGCGCGTCCTCGACCCTCTTGGTTTAGAGCATATCACCTTCCGCCCACTTGACGCCGGATACAGTCTCGACGCGATCGCGCCAACGGAAATGGACTCGACGTGGCGTCGGCGGCGCGTGTGGGGCGAAGTCCACGACGAGAATGCCTGCGGCGTTGGCGGGATCGCGGGTCACGCGGGATTGTTCGGCACGGCAGGCGATCTCGCCGCGTTCGGGCAAGCGTGGCTGTCAGGGACGCTCCCCCACATCGACAGCGCTTTGATCGGGCAAGCGATCAGCGAACAAGCCGTGACTGAAGGCGAGCGGCGCGGACTCGGCTGGATGCTGCCTTCTTATGAGGGATCATCGGCGGGCGACTTGATAAGCCGCACTGCCTACGGGCACACGGGCTTCACGGGCACGTCGTTGTGGATCGACCCGACACGGGAACTCGTCGTCGCGACTCTGACGAACAGGGTTTACTTCGGGCGTGATCCTGAGCCGATTTACGCCTTCCGCCGCGCCCTGCATGATAACCTCTGGACGCTGCTGTGTCTGTGAAACGTCGCTGCTGCATGTCCCGTTTTCCCGAAACACTTTATGTCGTTTACAATAACGCTGAGCATTCTCGGGACAGGTGGAGCGAATCATGACTCTATTCATGGGCATCGACGGCGGCGGCAGCACCCTGCGCGTTGCTGTCACCGACGTAGAACTGAATCCGCTGGCACAGGTAGAAAGCGGGACGGCGAACCCGTCGGTGATCGGTAGAGGCAAAGCCGCCGAACACATTCAAGAAGAGATTCGACGGACGCTGAAACGAGCGAACGCCACCGCCGGTGACATCGCCGCCGTCGGCGTCGGCGTCGCGGGCGCGGCAGCAGCCCATGCGGAAACGTGGCTGCGCGAAACCCTCGCCGTCGTCCTGCCAGACGCGTTGATCGTGCCAAGTTCCGATTACGAAATCGCGCTTGTCGGCGCGCGCGGCGAACGCGTCGGCATCCTGCTGCTCGCCGGAACGGGCACTGTCGCCTTCGGCATCAACGGCGAAGGGCAGACGGCGCTCGCGGGCGGCTGGGGCTACAAGACGAGCGACGAAGGCGGCGGCTACTGGATTGGTTTTCAAGCGCTGCGCCTGATGGCGCGTGTCAGCGATCAGGTGGAAGTCATCGAAACCGAACTGCCGGGGGCGATCTTGGACGCGCTCAAGCTGTCGTCGTCGCGCGACATGATCGATTGGTTGTACGCCGACCAATCGCCACGCGTCCCGGAAATAGCCGCGCTGACGGAGGTCGTGTTTGAATACGCCGAGCGCGGCGACCCCGGCGCGGAACGGATCGTCCGGTCGGCGGCTGTCGAAATTGAGCTGCTGCCACGCGCGATCACGCGCCAGCTCAAACAGCCCAATCTGCCGCTGGCGGTGGCCGGCGGGCTGCTGACAAGCGACAACCCGTTGAGCCGGCGCGTCGCCACTTTACTGGGATACGAACGCCTGCCGCAGCCGCTCCACCCGCCGGTGATCGGCGGGGCGCTGTTGGCGAAACTGACATGGGAAGGCTGATGCCATGCTGACCGAAGAACGCAATCCAAATACCGAGCGCATCGACCAGCTTTCGACGCTCGACATGCTCCACGTGATCAACGACGAGGATCAGAAAGTCGCGCTCGTCGTCCGCGAGGCGATCCCGCAGATCGCGCGCGCCGTCGACGTGATCACCGACGCCTTCGCCCGCGGCGGCAGGCTGATCTACGTCGGCGCAGGGACGAGCGGCAGGCTCGGCGTGCTCGACGCTGTCGAATGCGTGCCGACCTTCAGCATCGACCCAAGTCAGGTGGTGGGGCTGCTGGCGGGCGGCATCGACGCCATGACCCGTTCGGTCGAAGGCGCGGAAGACCGCTACGAACTCGGCGCGGACGAGGTGCGGGCGCTCGGCGTGTCGGAGCGCGATGTCGTCGTCGGCATTGCCGCCAGCGGCATGACGCCATATGTCCTCGGCGCGGTTGCGGCTGCCAACGACGCAGGCGCGGTGACGGTCGGCATTTCGTGCAACGTCCCTGCCCCGCTCCTTGACGCGGCGCAGATCGCCATCCCGCTGCCGGTCGGCGCGGAAGTTGTCAGCGGCAGCACGCGCTTGAAAGCCGGAACGGCGCAAAAGATGGTCTTGAACATGATCAGCACGGCGTCGATGATCCGGTCGGGCAAGGTATACGGCAACCTGATGGTCGACGTGCAGGTCGTCAACAATAAGCTTGGGCGGCGGGCGCAGCACATCATCTCGCAGGTGACAGGTCTCGACGACGCGGCGGCACGCGAGCTGCTGGGACAGGCTGGCAACAATGCCAAGGTTGCGATCGTCATGCACAAACGCGGCGTCGATCGAGCTAAAGCGCGGGCGATGCTCAACGCGGCAAACGGAGACCTGCGCGCCGTGATTGGCGACTGACGGCACAGGGAAAGCCCAATGCTCAACGCAGTTATCGAGCGCGTGTTTGCCAGACCGGCAGCCTCTATTCAGCCGGTCGGCGGCGGCATGATCAACCGCGCGGCGCGTGTCGAAGTCGGCGGGGAGCGCTATTTCGTCAAGACGATCAACAGCGCCCCAGCGGGCTTCTTCGCGGCAGAAGCGGACGGACTTGAACGACTTCGGGCGGCGAACGCCCTGCGCGTCCCACAGGTGATCGCGCATGACGAGGCGCGCGACGGACTCCCCGCCTACCTGATTCTCGAATGGATTGACGACGCGCCGAAATCGCGCCGCCTGTCGGAGAACCTTGGGCGCGGGCTGGCAGCACAGCACCGCGTCACGTCGGCGCGATATGGCTTGGAGCGCGACAACTTCATTGGCGCGCTGCCGCAGGCGAACGGGTTTGCCGAAACGTGGAGCGCCTTTTACCGCGATCGCCGGATTAGTCCGCAGGTCGAACTGGCGCGGCGGCGCGGGCTGCTGCCGCCGGAGCGTGAGCGGCTTCTGCGCCGCGTAATCGACAGGCTCGACGAACTGCTCGGCGGCATGGAGTCCGTCCCGTCGCTGCTGCACGGCGACCTATGGAGCGGGAACTACATGGCGGCAGCCGGCGATCAGCCGGTGGTCATCGATCCGGCGGTCTACTGTGGCAGCCGCGAAGTCGAGCTAGCCTTCACCGAACTGTTCGGCGGTTTTTCCGATCGCTTCTACGCCGCCTACGACGAAGCCTATCCGCTCGATCCGGGCTACGCCGCGCGGCGACCGCTGCATCAGGTCTATCCGCTGCTCGTCCACTTGAACCTGTTTGGCGAATCCTACGGCGCGCACGTCGAAGCCGCCTGCCGCCCTTACGTCTAGCCGAACCCCCGCGTCACCATCGGTCGAGCGTGGGGTTAGAAAACGGTAGGGAAATCTCTGCACCTCTATCGAGTCTTGGACGCCTCGCGTTAGGCTTATAGGCGAACAGCTGCGGCGCAACGAAGGACTATGGCTCAATGCAAGCAACATCGAAGAAAAGCCCGTTTAGCCTGTCCGAAGACTGGCTGGCGACGATCATCGGGCTGCTGATCGTCATCATCATCGGCGCGGGGCTGCTCGGTCCCGGGGCGCGCTCGATCAGCGTCAGCGCGGACGCGGGCGAAACCGCGAGCGCGTCCGTCCCGCTCTTGAGCGGATGGCACGTCAGCGCGACGATCGATGGAGAACCGGTGGCTGTCACCGGCGCGGCAGCGGCGTTCAAACAGGGCATACAGGGAGTCATCAGATGCAGCAATGGACAGCTTGAGGCGCAGACGCGCGATCTGACCGCCCAAGGCGCGACCATGCCCGACGATTACGCCGAAGTCGTCATCGTCAACGAATGCGACGCCCCTGTCGGCGTGACATACCGGATCAACCGCGCCATCCCCTACCCTGTTTTCAACCTCTTCACCCGCTAGGAGCGCCGCATGACGACCGTCGTACCAGAAACGAGCGCGCGGACGCAGGCAGCGCCGCGCCGCCTCTCCGACTTTCTCACCGGCAGCGCCCTGATCATTGTGCTGACGCTGCTGGTCGCCGAAATTGACAGCGCCATCGCCGGCGTGTTTCGAGCGCAGGGCTTCGCCCAGAATCCGCTCGAATACCCGATCACCGCCGTCGCCGTCGGCTTGATCGCCAACCTTGTCCTGCGCCTAACTCGTCAGTACGAGCGCGTCCGTCCTGCCGTCCGCACCGAACTCTATCTCAAGATCGGCTTGGTGATCCTCGGCGCGCGCATCAGCCTCGGCGACCTGATGGCGATCGGCGTCGGCGGGCTGATTCAGGCGTTCGTGATGGTGGGGAGTGTCTTTTTCTTCACATGGTGGCTCGGCGGCAAGTTGAAGCTGCCGGAAACGCTGAAAGCTGTCATGGCGTCGGCGGTGTCGATCTGCGGCGTGTCGGCGGCGATCGCGGCGGCGGGCGCG
>JAEVZT010000264.1 GCA_023392115.1 Chloroflexota bacterium | reverse complement strand
TGCTATCTCCTCACAAAGCCGATTGGGCAACCGGTTTTGAATGCTGTTCGTACAACAATCGGTAAGCGTAGCAAACTTTTCGTTCTTAACAAGATGAAACACCGACGACTCGGAGACGTTACTCCCGGTGGTCGTTATGCTATAATCCGGTGCTCGCGGAGGGGATGTTGATACTTGTAACTGGCGCAACAGGTTTTATCGGCAGACATGTGATCGAGTGTCTGATGGCAAGGGGCTACCGGGTGCGCTGCCTGCTGCCAGCCGATCGGGCTGAGAACCTGCCGTGGAACACCCCGCCGGAGATCGTTTCCGGCA
The DNA here is from genome assembly GCA_023392115.1 of Chloroflexota bacterium. Taxonomy (GTDB): domain Bacteria; phylum Chloroflexota; class Anaerolineae; order Aggregatilineales; family Phototrophicaceae; genus Flexifilum. Next base: position 5,822 of record JAEVZT010000264.1, on the reverse strand, counting down.
GCGTCCTCGACGAGGAGGCACTTTTTCACGCCGTCACCGGCGCGCACGTCGTGATTCACCTCGAGAACGCGCAGTGGTGGGGGCGAAAGCGCGATCTAGAGCGGATTGAACTCGTCGGGACGCGCAACCTGATCACGGCGGCGCGCGCCGCACGTGTCGGGCGGATCATCACGGTTAGCCATCTCGGCGCGTCGCCTTCGGCAGCCTATCCGCTGCTGCGGGCAAAGGGGCAGGTCGAAGACGCGATCCGCGCGAGTGGTCTGGCATATACGATCCTGCGTTCGGGAGTTGTGTTCGGCGAGGACGACGCCTTCATCAACCACATCGCCATGCAGCTCACGGCGAATCCGTTCTTCTTTCTGATGCCGGGGCGGGGCGAAGTCGTGCTGCATCCGATTCATATCGATGACCTCGTATCGGCGGTCGTCGGCTGCCTTGAGACGATCGATACGGTAGATGCGATTGTCGAAATTGGCGGACCCGAATACATCACGCTTGAAGACTTGCTGCGGACAGTCATGCGCGTATCGGGGCAGCCGCGCGCGATTATCAGCGTGCCGCCTTATGTGCTGCGCTGGCTGACTTCGGTCTATGACCGCGTCCTGCCGCGCTCGCTGATTACCTCGCAGTGGCTTGACATTCTGGCGACGAACCGGACAGCGCGCATTGGAAACCTGTTCCACTATTTCGGCATTCAGCCCAAACGCATCGAGGATACGCTGCTGACTTATATGCGCGGTCGGCGTTACGGACTGGCGCTGCTGCGTTATACTCTACGCCGACGCCCCAAGGTCATCGGATAGGTTTAACAGCATCATGGCTTCCCTCACATCCATCACAATCCGCCCGCTGCGCGCCCTGCACGAGATGCGGGCAGTCGTCGAGCTGCAAAAGATCTACTGGGGCGACGACACGGAATCGGTCGTTCCAGCGCACATGCTGTTCTCACTTGCCAACTATGGCGGTCATGTATTGGCTGCGTATGACGGCGAGCGTCCTGTTGGCGTGTTGATCGGTTTTCTCGGCACGAATATGGAAGAACCTGACCGCCCCGCGATGGCGAACTTGCAGGTCGTCTCAAAACGGATGGTCGTATTGCCCGAATATCGCGGGCATGGGATCGCCTACCAGTTGAAGAAGGCGCAGCGCGATCTGGCGATACGCCAAGCGGTGCGGCTGGTAATCTGGACGTTTGACCCGCTGCTGTCGACCAACGCGCACCTGAACATTCGCAAACTGGGGGCGATCAGCCACCAGTACCTTGAAGATTATTACGGCACATCGAGCGAAGGCGGCTTGGCGCGGCTCGGCTCATCCGATCGCCTGCTGGTCGAATGGTGGGTGACGAGCCGCCGCGTTGAGGAACGGATGCGCGGCGTCCGCGCCAGCTTGACGCTCAAACAGTATTTGGAAGGCGAAACGCCGATCCTCAATCCATCACAGGTGCTGCCGAATGGATATGCCGTGCCCGCAAGCGAGCCTGTCGCTCCGGGTGGAGCGCTGACACTGCTTGAGATTCCAACCAATTACGCCGAAATCCAACAAGGGGACGCCGCGCTGGCGCAGGCTTGGCGGCTGCATATTCGCGAGGCGTTTGCATCACTGTTTGCGCGGGGATTTGTCGTCACCGACTTCTTGCACGAAACGTATGAAGACCGCCTGCGCGCGTTCTACGTGCTGACCTATTCAGGTCCACAGTTTGAAGCCTACGTCATGAACTAACCCGGAGTGTCTACCGTGCGATCGATCACCGTTAAGGATGTTCAGCTTTACACGATAGCAATGCCCTACGTCGAGCGTCTGCGGACGAGTTTCGGCGAGGAGCCATTCAAAACCGCGATCCTCATCAGGCTGGACACCGACGAGGGCATTACCGGCTGGGGCGAGTGCTCGGCGGAGATCAACCCGGGCTACAGCTACGAGACGATCGGCACGGCGCAGCACATCCTGCGCGAGTTCCTCGTCCCGGCACTACTCGGCAAGACTGTCAAGGACGCTACCGAAGTGCCGGCGCTGATCAGCGGGACGCGCGGACATCCGTTGGCGAAACACGCGCTCGAAGCGGCGGTCTGGGATGCGTTGGCGAAAGCGAACAACCAGAGCCTCGCAGAGGCGTTCGCCGCGCATTTGCCCGCCGGGCATGAGTCGCGCGGTTACGCGACCGTTGGCGTGAGCATCGGCATTAAGCCGACCGTTGACGAAACGCTGGCGACCATCGAAAAGCGCCTTGGCGAAGGATATGGCAGGATCAAGCTCAAGATCAAGCCGGGCTGGGATGTCGAACTGGCGCGCGGTGTGCGCGAACGTTATCCCGATATCCTGCTCATGCTTGACGCCAACAGCGCCTATACGCTGGCGGACGCTGATCATCTGATGCAGATGGACGAGTTCGACCTGCTGATGCTCGAACAGCCGCTCGGCTACAACGACATCTACGAGCACAGCAAACTTCAGCCGCAGCTGAAAACGCCGATCTGTCTCGACGAGAGCATTCATACGGTGGATGACGCGCGGCTGGCGCTCGACCTCGGCGCGTGTCGAATCATCAACCTGAAGCCTGCGCGCGTTGGCGGGTATACGGAAAGCCTCGAAATCTACAAACTGTGCGTCGAACGTGAGGTGCCGCTGTGGATCGGCGGTCTGCTTGAAACGGGGATTGGGCGCGCGGCGAACGTTGCCTTCGCCTCGCTGCCGGGCGTAACGCTGCCGTGCGATATCTCGGCGACAAGCCGCTATTTCGAACAGGATATCAGCGAGCCGCCGTTCGTCCTTCAGACAGGCAGTCGTCTGCCCGTGCCGCAGAGACTCGGGATCGGCGTCGAAGTGCATCCCGATCGCATCGAACGTGCGGCGGCGCTGTGGATGCAGGAATACCCGTACAGAGCAAGTTGATAGGGGGCGACGATGGCAGATACGCAGGTGGCGGCGGATACCCTCACGCTTGACGAATTCATTCGCCGGTACGACGAGCAGCCTTTCGAGTTCATCAACGGGGAGATCAGGCGCTTGAGTCCAACAATGTTCGGTCACAATTACGTCGCGTCGATCTTAATCGCCGCGCTGGTTGGTCATATTACGCCACGCAACCTCGGTAGAGTATTTGTCGAAGCGCCGTTTGTCCTTACCTATGAGCGCAAATGGGTGAAGGGGTCGCGCGTGCCGGATATCATGTTTGTCGCTGCTGAACGGATAGCAACATACCGGGCGAGTGATCCTGACGCCTCACGCAAGCCACTCATCCTCGTCCCCGACCTTGTCGTTGAGATCATTTCACCGAACGACAAGTACAGCGAAGTCGACGAGAAGGTCGAAGCGTACTTGCAGGATGGTGTGCGGTTGGTGTGGGTAGTTGACTTGCAGCGGCAGAAGATCGCCGTTCATGCGCCGAATACCCCGCAGATGTGGCTGTCAGGCGATGATAAGCTCGCCGGCGGGGATGTGATCCCCGGCTTCGAGATCGCGGTCGCGGGACTGTTCGAGTAAAGGGGATTGCCGTGCTGCTAGGAGATAAAACCGTCGCATTCATCGGCAGCGGGGTGATGGCGGAAGCTATGATCAAAGGACTGCTGTCACAGAAGCTCCTGACCGGCGAACAACTGATCGCCGCTGATCCGCGTGAGGAACGCGGTCGAGAGCTTGCCGGTCAATACGGCTTGCGCACGACCGTCGACAATGCCGCTGCCGTCGACGGGGCGGATATTGTCGTGATTGCCACTAAGCCGCAGGTTATCGGACAGGTGTTTCACTCCATCAACGGCAAGACGAGCCGCGCGTCGCTGATCTTGAGCATTCTAGCGGGCGTGAAGATCGCGACGCTAGCGGAAGGGATGTTCAACCCGAACATCGTCCGCGCCATGCCGAACACCCCGGCGCAGATCGGGCAGGGGATCACCGTGTGGACGGCGACGCCCGAAGTGCCGGAAGCGCAGCGGCAGCAGGCACGGGCGCTGCTCGGCGCGCTCGGCGAGGAAATGTACGTTGACGACGAGAAATTCCTCGACATGGCGACGGCGCTGAGCGGGACAGGTCCGGCATACATCTTCCTCTTCATGGAAGCGCTGATCGACGCCGGGGTACACATGGGCTTTTCGCGTCGCGACGCGGAACGGCTGGTGCTCAAAACGATGCGTGGATCAGTTGATTACGCGATGCACTCCGGTCTGCACCCTGCGCAGCTCCGCAATCAAGTGACGAGTCCCGGCGGCACGTCGGCAGAGGCGATCTACCAGCTGGAGAAGGGCGGGCTGCGAACCGTAATCTCGCGCGCGGTCTGGGCGGCATACCAGCGATCGGTGTCGTTGGGACGGGCGCAGAAGCGCGGCAAGAGTGACGACGAGGACTAAACTGTGCAAGCTGCCGAAGGTGGATGATCTTCGTTTGTGAAAAAGTGGACAGGCGGCACTTGATAGGGTAGAATTCGGACAGTCTAAGCTAGCGCTTCCGTTACATTTTCTCGACTCGGTCTTTCAACGCTCATGTCGGGCGTATGAGCAGGCGCGTTATCGTTTACCCCTAAAACAGGAGACCCTAATGGCGGACATCTCCAGCAATTTGTTTGAGTCGCTGTTAAAACAGGTACAAGACTACACCCCGGAAATCGAAGCAGTCGAGGTGGGGTATGTCGAAGAAGTCGGTGACGGCATTGCCCGTGTGACCGGCTTGCACAATGTTCGCTATAACGAACTGGTGCGCTTCAGCAATGGTGTTGCCGGCATCGCTTTCAACTTGGAACAGGACAGCGTCGGCATCATCATCATGGGCGAATACGACACGATCAACGAGGGGGATGAGGTTCGCCCGCTCGGTCGTATCGCGTCCGTGCCTGTCGGTATGGGGATGGTCGGGCGCGTCGTGAACGCCCTCGGCGACCCGGTTGACGGTCGCGGACCGATTGCCGCCACCGAATACTACAACATTGAGCGCATTGCTCCCGGCGTGATGGAGCGTCAGAACGTCAACCGCCCGGTGCAGACCGGCATCATCTCGATTGACGCGATGACGCCAATTGGTCGTGGTCAGCGCCAGCTGATCATCGGCGACCGCCAGACGGGCAAGTCGGCGATCGCGATCGACACAATCATCAACCAGAAGGGCAAAGACCTGTACTGCATCTATGTCGCCATCGGCAAGCGACGCGGCGAGATCGCACGTCTGGTGGCGCTGCTGGAAGAGAACGGCGCGATGGAATACACGGTCGTCGTCACGGCGACGGCTTCAGAAGCGGCGGCGCTCCAGTACATCGCCCCTTACTCCGGCTGCGCTATCGGCGAGTGGTTCATGGAGAACGGCAAGGACGCGCTCATCGTCTACGATGACCTATCGAAGCACGCGTGGGCGTACCGCCAAGTTTCGCTGCTGATGCGCCGCCCACCGGGACGTGAAGCGTATCCGGGTGACGTTTTCTACCTGCACAGCCGCTTGCTTGAACGCGCGGCGCAGTTGAGCGAGGCGCGCGGCAACGGCAGCCTGACGGCGCTGCCAATCATCGAAACGCTGCTCGGCGACGTGTCGGCGTACGTGCCGACGAACGTCATCTCGATTACAGACGGGCAGATCTTCCTCGAAACCGAGCTCTTTAACGCCGGTCAGCGCCCGGCGATCAACGTCGGTATCAGCGTCAGCCGCGTCGGTGGCGACGCGCAGACGAAAGCCATGAAGCGCGTTGCCGGCGGTTTGCGCCTCGACCTCGCGCAGTTCCGCTCGCTGGCGGCATTCGCTCAGTTTGGCTCTGACCTCGACAAGGCGACTCAGCGCCAGCTTGATCGCGGTCTGCGGCTGACGGAACTGCTCAAGCAGCCTCAGTACCAGCCCCTGTCGCTGAC
>JAEVZT010000172.1 GCA_023392115.1 Chloroflexota bacterium | reverse complement strand
TCCTCGACGTGCTGCCGCTGTTCGAAGGCGATCCGCCCACCGAGAAGATCGTCCTGATCGGCGAGATTGGTGGGCGCGGCGAGAACGCCGCGGCGGAGTACATCAAGGCTCGAATGACCAAACCGGTCGTCGCCTACATCGCCGGAAAGACCGCTCCGGCAGGCGTCCGCATGAGCCACGCTGGAGCGCTGATCGACGGCGAAGAAACGACAGCTTCAGCCAAGGTCAATGCCCTGCGGGCAGCGGGCGCGCGCGTCGCCGAGAATCCGCAGGAAATCCTCGAAATGCTCCAATGGTGACGTCACAAACCGAACCACGCGCAGAAGTTGACGGCGTCAGGCGTGCCGCAGGTTGACAGCACCGAGTTTGCAAACCAAGCCAGCACGACGACGACGGCGATCCCGGCGAGTACGCTGAGGCAGCCGCAGCACGAAAACGGCTCCGCGCCGACAAGCCCGAATACCAGATCAAACACCGTGCCGATCGCGTCTGTGAAGATGCCGAGAAATTGGAGTACGAGCAGCAGCAGGACGCCGACGACGCACAGAGCGCACAAGCCCACGCCGATCAGGAGCGTCGAATTGAGATCAATGTTTTCCACGGTTGCTCTATCCCTTTAACTCGCGCCGCGACAGACTCCGCTTTCCGTCCCGGTCGGCGACCAGACCGACTCGCTATCTGCGCGGGCGTAACACTCGCAGTAGCTCACCGGGTCAGCTTCGCCCTGCCACAACCAGAAGCGCGTGTCCGTCTGAACGCACGCGCTGTTCTCGCCGTCGCGGTAGACGGTCGCGTTCGAGACGCCCAAGCCGCGTTGATCGGCTTCCATGATCAACCAGATGCGGAGCTGCTGCCCCGGCAGCTCCCCCTGCGAAATCGTGATCTCGCCCTGTGTCGCCATGACAATCAGGAAGCACGGCACGAGCAGCAGCGCGAACCACAGGATGAGCGCGATCGTGCAGCCGATCCGGCGCAGCGGACTGCGGCGCTTGACCTCCGGCGGCGTGGGTATCTCGTTGGTTTCGGTCATCGTGTGCCTTTCATCGGGCGAAGCGCAGGCGCATCGCGTCGCCTTCGTCGTAGCTCAAGTGCGCGAACAGCGGCGCGTCGGCGTCGTTCTCGAGGATGCGTGGCAGGATCAGCGGCAGGTCTTCAACCACATCGAGCGCACTAACTTCCCTGACAGGAATCCAGTGGAGCGTCCCTTCCTCGTTGGCGACCACGTCGCGGCTGTCGCTGATCGCCGTGAAAACGAACAGGATGATCCCGGTTGTCTCGCCCGCATCGACACTGTAGACAGCCCGCAGACGCACGTCGCGCACCGCCAGCCCGGTTTCCTCGGCGATCTCGCGCCGGGCGCTCGTCAGCGGGTCTTCGTCGCGTTCGATATGCCCGCCAACCCCATTATAACGGTTCGGAAAGATTCGCTTGTGCGGCGCGCGTTTCATCAGCAGGACATCGCCGCCGTTGAAGACGAAGCACAGCGTTCGCGGGATCGTCAGCCAGCGCCCCTCAACCGCGCCCGCTCCCTGTTCTTTTGCTCCCATGTACGATCTCTCTAATCGGTGTGCAGATTTTTATGTACAATTTACCTCATAGAAATTGTTGCGCCACGGCAACCATGATAGGCTTGAATGACACGAGCGTCCTTTCACACGACAGGCGAAAAATGAGTTATAAAGATGTCCCGACGCCGGATTTGCGCATCGTCCCTACGGCGAGCCTGCATCCGCATGAAGAGCATGATTCTCAACGTTCTGCTCCGCTGATAGAGCGCATTCGCACCTCTGAATACATGATCAACCCGCCGCTGGTCGCGCCGATCGATAGTGACGGCTACGTGATCCTTGACGGCGCGAACCGCGCCTACTGTTTCGGCGCTCTCGGCTTCCCGCACATCCTCGTTCAGGTTGCCACCTACGACAGTGGGCTTGTCGAGCTTGACAACTGGCAGCACGTCATCAGCGGCTGGGACAGCGCTGATTTTATCCGCCATCTTAATGATTTGCCCCAAACACAGGTTGCTGAGGGGCATCACGACAACGCGATCGCTCATTTCGTGCTGCGCGACGGACGCACGCTGGCGCTGCTGTCGCCGGTGACAACAACCCACGAACGCAATGCGGCGCTCCGGCGAGCAGTGGCGATCTACCAGCGGAACGCCGCCCTGCACCGCACAACCTTGACCGACCCCGACGAAATCTGGCAGATGTACCCGGAAGCGATCGGATTCGTCGTCTTTCCGCGCTACACCCCCGATGACATTATCGCCGCAGCAAGCGAACAGGCGTACTTGCCGCCGGGCATAAGCCGCCACATCGTTCACGGGCGCGCGATTCAGGTCAATTACCCGCTGGAAATGCTGCGCGACCCGAACCTGAGCCTCGAACAAAAGAACCTGCACCTGCTCGACTGGATGCGCGAGAAGCTGGCGCGGCGGCAGATTCGCTATTATGCTGAAGCGACTTACCAGTTCGATGAATAGGAAGACGTATGGCGCAGACTGTTGACGAAGCGCTCAAGGCGGCGCAGCTTTACACCGATAACCAGTCGTACCGGCTTCTGAAGCTGCCCGCGCGCGCGGTGACGGCGGCGGCGGGCGTGCTTGCAGAGATCGGCGCGCCGTTCACGGCGCTGATCGTGGACAAGGACGAAGTGACGCTCGTGCTGTACGCCGATGCCGTCAGCGACTTCACCCGCCGCTTACAGGGGCACACCGCCAGCGAGGCGACATACCGTCTGATCACGTTCGATGTGGCGCTCGAACCAACCCTGACAGGCTTCATGGCACGCGTGTCGGCGGCGCTCGCCGGGGCAGGCATCCCGATTGTCACTTTCGGCGCGTTCAGCCGCGATCATCTGCTCGTCCCAGCCGACCGCTTCGATCAAGCGTGGTCGGTATTGAGCAAGCTGACCGGCAGCGAGACGTCAGGATGAACAACCGGTGAAAACCGCCTGACGTGCGCCGCCGTTTCGGATATACTCCGCCACTCCCCTGAATGGTGCTGGTGAGAGGACGAAATACCGTGTCTTTTATGCCTTTGTACGACGGCGACCGTGTTCCACAGCCGAAAGATCAGGTCAAGATCGAGACGCTGGAAATCGTCGTCTATCCCGATCGCTTCCGCGTGTTCATCCATCTGGTCGTCACGCCGTTTCAGGAGCGCCCCAACCTGTTGGTCGCCGCGCGCAGCGAGTCGGGCAAGATCGTCAGCGAGATGAGCATCATCGAGACGATGCACAATGACATGGAATTCACAATGCACCTGCGCGGACTTGACGAACCTGCCGGTACTTACACCCTGAATGTCGACCTATACTTCGAAACGCGCAACCCGCCGCAGGATCGGCGCGTCGAGACGTTCATCGTCCCCGAAGCGACCGAAGAAGACGCGGAGTAGTAACCCGTGACTCTGTGGCTGACCGACTCCGCCGCCCGCGACCTGATCGACCACGCGCGCGCCGAAGCGCCGAACGAGGCGTGCGGCGTCCTGCTCGGGTCGGAAGTGCGCGTCGAACGCGCCGTGCCAGTCTCGAACACAGCCGCCGATCCGCGCCACCACTATCACATGGACGAGCGCGAATTAGCGCGGCTGATCGGCGGGCGTGATGGGCTGGCGCTCGTCGGCTTCTACCACTCGCACCCGAACGGCGACCCGATCCCCTCGCCGACCGACGTGGCGCAGGCGACCTACCCCGGCACGCCCTACCTGATCGTTGGACTTGGCGGGTCGGAAGCACGGCTCGCCGCGTGGACGATCGATTACGGACGCGTTAATCGTCTGCCGCTGCACGTCGGCGATCAGCCGCCGCCTGACGACAGTCCGCCGCTCTCTCCCGCCGCGCGAATCGCCTTATTGACAAGCGCGCTGATTGCCTTCATTCTGATGATCGTCGTTTCGCTGTCGCTCCTTCCCCCCGCGCCATCTCTCCCCCGTTGAGAGAAGATCATTTAGGCGACGCTGTGCCACGCGCTTGATACGAGGCATCAGGTACTGCGGGGATGTGGAG
>JAEVZT010000226.1 GCA_023392115.1 Chloroflexota bacterium | reverse complement strand
ATTTTGGACGGCGAGCGCGCCGTCCGCGCCGAGTGACAGCACGACGATCACGTCAAAACGCCGCGCCACGTCGGCGGCAGCGGCAGCGAAACCGGGCAGTGTGTCCGGCATCGCGCCGATCAAGTCGGCAAACTCCGCCTTGTTCGGTTTGATCAGCAGCGGACGCGCCGCCAGCCCCAACTTGAGCGCCTCGCCGCTTGCGTCGAGCGCCACTGGAATCCCTTCCCAGTGAGTGATGGCGATCAGTCGGGCGTAAATGTCGGCAGGCACGCCCTTGGGGATGCTGCCGCATAGGGCGACGGCTTGGAACTCGCCAACGATTAGCTCAAAACGCGCCAGCAGCTCGTCCAGCTTGTCGGGCGACACAGCCGCGCCGTTCTCGTACAGCTCGGTCAACGTACCGTTCGCTTCGTCGAGGATCGACAGGCAGGTACGCGATTCCGCGCCAGTCTCGACGAACGAAGATTCGATCCCTTCACGCCGCAGCGCCGCTTCAATGAAACCGCCGGCAAAGCCGCCGATCCAGCCAGTGACCACGGTCGTTTCCCCAAGCGTCTTCAAGGCTCTGGCGACGTTGCAGCCCTTGCCGCCGGGAAGCGCCAGCACGGACTGCGGGCGGTGAATCTGGTTCAGCTCGAACGGGCTGACGAGCGCGGTCTTGTCGATCGCCGCGTTGAGATTCACGCACAGGATCATCAACTAGTCTTCCGGGTGCAGAATGATCTTGCGGTGTGGCAGTTCGTGCGCGGCGATCTGCTGGAAAATGCCGCTTGCAGCCGACAGCGGGTAGTGATGTGAGATCATGGTGTCCATGTCGAGCTGCCCATCGATGATCGCCTGTACCGTGTCCGTCCATTCGTGACCCGGGAACGGCGCGGAGTACGACATAAAGCAGCCGACGAGCCGCAGTTCCTTCCGCATTAAATCCTCAATGAATGTCAGCGGCAGGCTGGCGTCGAGCGGCTGGTTGCCGCCGCAGACGATCGCCCCGCGCGGGCGCGTGACAGGAATGGTCTGCATCAGCGTTTGCGGCACGCCCGCCGCCTCGACCGCGAGGTCAACGCCGTCGCCTGCGAGCTTCTTGACCTCGGCGGGCACGTCGACGACGCGCGGGTTGAGCACCACATGCGCGCCGAGCTTACGCGCGATCTCTAGGTTGCTCGACGAGACGTCGGTGCAAATGATCAGCTTCGCGCCGAGGATGCGCAGCCACTGCACAACCATCAAGCCGATCGACCCCGCGCCGAAGACGACTGCTGTCTGCCCGGCTTTGAATTCGCCGAGGTCGAGGATGTGGCGTGCGACCGTCGACGGTTCGATCAGCGCGGCATGCTCAAACGGCATGTCGTCCGGCAGCAGTAAGGCGTTGCGCTCCGGCAGCTCGACGTACTCGGCAAACCCGCCGGACTGTCGAGAGCCAATGAACGAATAGCGGTGACAGGCTGAATAATGCCCGAGTTGACACTGCTCACATTCGAAACACGGCACGAGCGGGATCAGGGCGGCATGCCTGCCGATCAGGTCTTGACTCACGCCCGCGCCAACGGCGGCGATCACGCCGGCAACCTCATGCCCGAGGATCAGCGGGTAGACGCGATGTCCCTTGGCGTAACGCGAGATGTCCGACCCACAGATCGACGCCGCTCTGACCTCGAGCAGAACATGTCCCGCTTTCGGCGCGGGCGTCGGGGCGTCGGTATATGTTAGAACGCCCTTGTTTTCAAGAATTGCTGCTTTCATGTCTCCATCCGTTTTGAGTGCGCCTGACCTGCAAGCGCGTATTTGCGAGAGATGGACGCAAGCTGATCGTAATCGTCGAGCAGCCTGCGCGAAATACTGCGGTAAACCTCAAACAGATCGGCGTACAGCGCGTGACGCGCCGGATCAGGCTCAAACACCTGCCGGTTCGGCGTCAGCCGTTCGACACACGATCCGGCGTCGTCACACAAGCCCGCGGCGCTTGCCGCCAGCACGAACAAGCCGAGGCTGTGCCCACCTTCGCCGCCATCGGCGCGCCGGGCGATGGTGAACGGCTTGCCGTACACGTCTGCTTTGATCTGACACCAGACCGCGCTGTGCGTCGCCCCGCCTGAACCGAGATACTCGTTCACGCTGACGCCGTGTTCTTCGGCGATTCGCAAGTTATCGTAGACGGCAAAAGCACAGCCTTCCATGATCGCGCGCAGCAGATCGCCGCGCGTCGTGCTGTACGACAAGCCGAAGAATCCGCCGCGCGCGCTGCTGCTCCACAGCGGCGTCCGCTCGCCCGCCATGTAGGGCAGAAAGATCAAGCCGTGAGCGCCGGGCGGCGTGCGCTCCGCCTGAGCGCTGAACAGCTCGAACGCGCTCCGGTCAAGCAGCGCCCCGGCGCTCGCTTCGATCTGCCCGAGCACATCGCGGAACCATCCAAGCGATCCCCCGCCGACAGTACCCGCTTGCAGCAGATATTGACCTGCGAGGACGTGATGCGAGAAGATCAGCCGCGGCTCGACGATGACGCGGTCAAGACTCACCGCCATTCCACCCGCCTGCCCACCCTGCTCATTCGTCTGTCCGACGCGCGTCACGCCCGCGCCGAGCGCGCCTACAGCCGCGTCAAGGCAGCCGGCGATCACGGGAATACCGGCGGTGAGTCCGGCCGCGTCGGCGGCGCGCGCCGTCACCGTCCCAACGATCTCCGCCGGCGCACAGAGGCGCGGCATTTTTTCGAGCGGCACACCGATTGCCTGTGCCGCCCCTGAGTCCCAACACTCGCGGCGGATGTCGAAGAAGTGATAGCCATACGCTTGAGTCAAGTCGCACGTAAACTCGCCGGTCAAGCGCGCCACGATGAAGCCCGTAGCCGCAAGAAACGTGTGCGCCTTCTCAAACACCTCGGGTCGGCTCGCTTTCAACCACAACAGTTTCGGCGTGATGTAAGCCGGGTCGATCGGGTTGGCGTTCATCCGCACGAAGCGATCCGCGTCCGGCAGCGCCCGCAGCGCGTCGCTTTCAACGCCCGCGCGCCGGTCAAGCCAGATCATCGCCGGTGACAGCGAATCGCCGTCCGCATCAACGGGAACCAGCGTCCAGCCGACGGCATCAACGCCGATCGCGGCGATGTCGCGCGGATCGACGCCGCTCTGTGCTACGACTTGACGGACGGTGGTACAGACGGCTTGCCACCAGCGTTCGGCGTCGATCTCCGCCCACAGCGGTTCGGGACGGCGCAGGGCGTAAGCGTCAGCGGCTTCAGCGATCAGACTACCGTCTTCACCCCAGAGCGCCGTTTTCGTGCTTGACGTACCAACGTCGATCGTCAGAATACATCGGCGGGTCATGGCGGGGTGATCTCACCGTTCACGTCCCACAGATCTTCCCAAGTTTGATCGTCTTTCCACAGAAACACCTGCCCCTTAATCAGGCGGCAGTCCTTGTCGATCGCGGCGATCGCCTGCATGTCCTCGTCGGTCAGCGAGTCACCGACAACCGCACGCAGGTTGCTCATATACTGCTCGCGGCGGACGGCGAACGGGATCGGCACCTGCCCGCGCTGAACAGCCCATTTGATGCACACGACCGCCGGATGCACGTTCAGCCGCTCGGCGATGCTGACGATCACCGGATCTTCGACATCGACCGTGTCTTCAGGCGTCCGGTCACGTTCCGGTCGTGCCGGAGAGCCGATCGGCGAAAAACCGATTGGGACAATGCCGTTGTCGACGACGAACCGGAACAATTCCGGCTGCTGAAAATGGGGATGCAGTTCCATCTCGTTGCACGCCGGTTTGATCTCGGCGTCGCGCAGCAGCAGCTTGAGCTTGGGGAGCGTCATGTTCGACGTGCCAATGTGCCGCACTAATCCCCGCTTGACAAGCGTTTCCAACTGCCGCCACGTCTTCATGTAGTTCTCGTGGATGTACGGCTTGGCGTGCGGGTCGCGCGAGCTTACGTCGACGCCCGGCGCGTGGTAGTTCGGAAACGGCCAGTGGATCAGGTATAGATCAAGGTAATCAAGCTGAAGGTCGCGCAGCGACTTCTCGAATGCCGGGATGACGTCATCCTCGCCGTGCTTGTCGTTCCACAGCTTTGACGTGATCCACAGTTCCTCTCGTTTGATTCCGCCGTTGATCACCTCGCGCAGCACTTCGCCAATTAAATGCTCGTTGCCGTAGACGGCGGCGCAGTCGATGTGACGGTAGCCGCCGGCGATCGCGCCTCTCACCGCCGCGGCGATCGCCTCGCCCGAATAGCGATCGGAGCCGAACGTGCCCAGTCCGATCGCCGGCATCTTCGCGCCGGTATAGAGCGTCCGCTGCGGCACGACATTCGGATCAATCGCGTCGGCAGCGACTTGAAATTGTTGTGTTTCTTGGGTTTGCGACACAAATCTCTCCTCAAAAAGCTTAGGTCACCTCGCCGTGCTCCGCCTCGCTCAACCGCCCGAAGGTTGTACGGCGTGAGGTTCGGACTTTTGCCATAGACAGATGGCTGTTACACCATGTTGACCGGCACGGGACCGCTCGACCTGCGTACGATGCATTCGACGGGCAGGATGATTTCGCGCGGGGGGTTATCATCTCTGCCCGACAGCCGGTCGAGCAGCAGCGATGTCGCCTCGCGCCCCATCTGATAGGCTGGCTGGGCAACGACTGTCAGGAACGGTTCGATGACGAGTGACGCCAGCGGGTCGTCAATCGTCACGACAGAAATATCCTCAGGCACGCGCAGCCCCATTTCACGAATCACGCGCAGCGCGCCGACAGCGATGAAATTGTTGGCAGCAAAGATGGCTGTCGGTTTGGGTGTCAGCGCAAGCGCCTGCTGTGTCGCGCGGTAGCCGCTCTCCTGCGTGAACGAACCGTAAAATACTAAGTCGGGATCATGCGCCAGTCCCGCTTCGGCGAAAGCGCGTCTGTAACCAGCAACCCGATCGGCAGACGTCGATACTTCCAGCGAACCGCTGAGAATGGCGATCCGTTCGTGACCAAGATCGAGCAGATGGCGCATCAATTCGTAAGCGCCCTGCTCCGAGTCGCAGCGGACTGTGTCGACGTTCACACCGTCGATGTGCCGGTCAAGGATGACGAACGGCACGCTGCGTTCCTGCAAGAACGCCACCGAGTCGACCGAGCAGCGCGCCGGCACGAGCAGCACGCCGTCGACCTGCTTCTGCACGAGTACGTTCAGGTAATTCGCTTCTTCATTCGGCGACTCGTCGGTGTTGCAGAACATGACGCTGAAACCCTGCTCGCTGGCGACATCCTCGACGCCGCGCGCGACAGTTGTGAAAAATGGGTTGGTGATGTCGGTCAGGACGAGGGCGATTGTCTTCGTCTGCTTGAAACGCAGGCTGCGGGCGAGCGCGTTCGGCACATAGCCGAGTTCGGCAATTGCTTCCTCAACGCGGCGGCGCGTCTCCTGACTGATGTAGCCTGAATTGTTGATCACGCGCGAGACGGTCATTGTCGATACACCCGCGCGCTTTGCTACATCCCCGATTGTGCTCATGAACTGCCCCTCACAGGCGCGCTAGACCGCTTCCGACGCCGTAAATGCGTAATACTGCCGGACACATTCCTGTGTTAACGGTAACATGTTATCCATAACTTAGCATAGAAAGCAAATCGTGTCAACTCATCTGGACGACCGTCGACCCAAGACGTAATCTGTGCTATAATGCGCTGGTTGAGGCTGAGAATGATCAGTGCGTTTTAACGCTCCACAGTTAAATCCCCGTTCACGCTCAACGGATTCTGTTGACAGCAGTGCGCCGGTTTATTTCGGCTGCATCCATTTGATTTTGAGGCTACATGCAATTTCGAGATTTGAAACTGATTGAACCTTTGCTGCGCGCCGTGCGCGCCGAGGGCTATGACGAACCAACCCCGATTCAGGCGCAGGCGATCCCGCACGTACTGGCGGGGAAAGACCTGATCGGCTGCGCGCAGACCGGCACGGGCAAAACTGCCGCGTTCGCGCTGCCAATCTTGCAGCGCCTAGTCGCGGCGAACGAGAACCGCCGGCGCGGCGGGCTCCGCGTGCTGGTGCTGTCGCCAACGCGCGAACTGGCGACTCAAATCGGCGACAGCTTCACCGTTTATGGTCGCCATACCGGCTTGAAGTCGATCGTCATCTTCGGCGGTGTGGGGCAGCAGCCGCAGGTTGACCAGCTGCGGCGCGGGGCGGATGTCCTCGTCGCGACGCCCGGTCGCCTGCTCGACCTAATGAACCAGCGGATCGTGAAGCTGGACACCGTCGAAATCTTCGTCCTCGACGAAGCCGACCGGATGCTCGACATGGGCTTC
>JAEVZT010000150.1 GCA_023392115.1 Chloroflexota bacterium | reverse complement strand
GTCGAGCAGATCGCCGGGAAGAAGCTGTCAGTGATGCGTACCATCACCCGGCTGTCGCGCGCGAACGTCGATACCGATGCCGCGCCGCTGACGGGCTGAAGCTGATGCCACGCGCCAACGCCGAAATCAGCGCTCTGGCACGGCGGCGAATTCGAATCGTACGGCACGTTGAGTGCCAGCCCGCGAATGCTGTTGGCGAGTACGGTACGGCGCAGCGCTTGAGGGCGCCCCGTGGCGGTTGGCGTCGGCGTAGGCGTGTCCGGCTGGAGTGCAGAAATACCGGCAGGTGGCACCAAACATACGAGGAACAAAAGCAATACCAAAGCGATCAGGCTGCCCCAAAACCCCTGTCGGTTTGCCATCTTTTCCCCCTAAATGGCTATTCTCCCGTGCGAGCAAACTCCTCTTCGTCTGAGCAAGGTGCTGTGACGGCGGCTGCGTTCGAGTCGCCCGTGAGTACCTGCAGTTTGCAGCCGTAAAAATCGCGGTCGACCGTGCCGGTCACCAGCGTGCGAGCGATGTCGTAGGCGGCGCGGTAGTACTCGACTGCCTGTTCGGTCTGTCCGTTCAGCTCATGACATTGTCCAAGCGCTCCGACGATGAACATGCGCCGCGAACTCTCGACGACCTGAGGCGCCCCTTCGGCGACTGCGAGCGCCGCCTGAAAATCGTCGAATGTCGCATCGGTACACGCGCCGCTCAAATCGCTGCGAACGATTCCGCGCAGCAGGCGCGCTTCAACAACCGTATCTGTGAGGACGACGTTCTCAGGACTGTCGTCATACAGGTCGATGATCTGCGCGACACGAGAGTCAATGGCTTCGGCAAGGCTGGCATAACGCGAGTCATCCGTCGTTTCGACAGCATACCAAGCGGTAGCCTGCGCCCGCGCCTGCGTCAGCATGATCGCCGCTTGCAGCGCGGGTTCGAGCTGCTCGAAGTCGGCGGCAGCGATAGCGGCTTCACCGTGTGTCAGCGCCTGTTCAAGCGCGGCGGAATCTGCCTGCTGTGGATCGCACGGGGCGCTGTCGTCGACAAGCAGCCACGTCGAACGCATCAGATAGACTTCGGCAAGCGAAGCGTTGGCGCGCGCGGCGGACACAACAGCGCCGCGACCGTCACCGGGCAGCGCCTGCCGGTACTGCTGTTCGGCAAGCGTAAGCTGCTGTAGGACGAGATCGCGCGTGCAGGCAGTAATCGCTTGGCGCGCGAGCTGAAGGTAAACATTGCCCTGCAAGAGGTAGAGCGTTTCACGCCCGCGCGTCCAGCCCGGAACAGACGCGGCGGCGGAAAACGCCTGCAGCGCGTCCGTGTAACGATGGGCGATGTAGCTCGACATCCCCTGTACGACGTGCACCAGCGCCTCGACGCGCGCCCGCAGTTCGGCGCTCGTCTGATACGCCGTGTCGATGTTCGTGTTAGTCAGGACGACGTCCGCGCCGAACGCGAGCGATCCCGTCATTTCGAGCGCTTCGGTGAAGCGTTCAGGCGGGACATACAGGCGCGGCGCGATCTGGAACTGACCGCTCTCGCCTCGCCGCGCGCTGCCGTAGAACACCATGTCGAAATTGCGCGCTGTCGCTAACCCCGACGCGCGTTCCAGCAGCAGCTGATCGGGCTCGACGGCGATAATCTGCGCTTCGCCGTCGCTCACCAGCGGCGGAATCGCCTCCGCGCCGAGAAAGCCGATATCCAGCACGCTTTCGCCTTCCAGGGCCTGAAGCTGCCGCTGCATGTCGCGGCTCAAGCGGATGACGAGGTCGTTGGCAAGGCGGCGATCAGACTCGGAGAGCGACGGGTCGAGGGCGAACGGCGCGACAACGACTTTCAGATCGTAGCCTTCGAGCGACGGCGTCGCCGTTGGATTGGGGGCTTGGGTCGGAATGATGACCGGCGGATTCAGCGCGCGCACCACAAGCGCGATCGCGACGAGCAGCAGCGCGATCGCCGCCACCGCGCCGGCAACTCGCAGCGCGACCTGCACGATCCGCGCCCGGGGATAACGCGGGCGCGGCAAAACGCTGATCAGCCGTTTGAATTCGGAATCGTAGTTCGCGCTCAGATCGGCGTACTGCTGCCGGATGCCGACTTCCTCGAGCGACTGTCCGGGGTTGAGGCGGCGCACCAGCACCGGATAGATCGGTTTGCCTTCGCGCTGCGCCTGCGCGATCTCTTCGCGGCAGTACGGCGATGCGAGGAAATCGGGCGAACCACAGGCGAGAACGGCTTCCGCCGCCGACATCTGCTTGACGAGTTCGGCGCGCCAGTCCTCGCCGGGTTCAATCCCCTGCGGGTCGACGTCCATCCACAGGTCATAATGCCGGCGGCGCAGATCACTAACCAACTTGTCCACGGCAATGCGGTCGCTGCGCGAATAACTCACGAAGATGTGCGCCGTCTGCCGTGCTGCCATCAGCCAACCAACCTGACAACCTAGATCGATGGAGTCCTTACATTATGCAGCAAAATTGGTCCGGCATGACGACTTGTGATCTAGGAGTTTGGCAAACGGCGTTCAGGGTCAATCCTCGACGATCGCCGGAATGGGGTCGACAACCGCCGCGCCGCCGCGTACCCGTATCAACAATCGGCGCGAATGCTCGAACAAACGCGCCGCGAGCGCGTCCGCAGCAGCCGCGAAGTGTCTGCGTTTACGCGGTGGGATTGGCGCTGACTCAAACGCTTCGCGGAGCTGTGCGCGTTTGCGTCGCGGAACGCCAGCCGCCAGAGGAATCGTGTCTCGCCACGGTGCGAAGGGATCCATTATCAGCTCCTCACACTCCAAGACCATGTGAAAATGTGAATTTCGTGTAGGATAGAGGATGCGCGAGACAGTATCGTGACGAAAGTGTGACAAGAGTGCATCACCAATGGACGATTTACGTCTTTACCTGCTTGGCACACCCCGGCTTGAGTATCAACACGAGCGAGTGAAAGTGGAGCGGCGCAAGGCGCTGGCGCTGGCAGCGTACCTTGCCCTGTCCGAACATCCCCAGAGCCGCGAAAGCATCGCCGGTCTGCTGTGGCCCGACCTTGATGATCTTCACGCCCGTTCGGCGCTGCGCACCACGCTCCGCGCGCTCTCCGGCACTGTTCCGGTCGAGTGGATTCAGTCGGACAGGACGATGCTGTCGATTAAGCCGGATACCGTTTGGGTCGACGTGACGATGTTCCGGCAGCTGCTCGCGTCAACCAGAGCGCATGGTCACGATGCCGACACGTTTTGTGTTGAGTGCGCCCGGCAGTACGAACAGGCTGTCGACTTATACCGGGCGGACTTTCTGCTCGAATCGGATCTATGTGACTGCGCCGACTTTGAGAACTGGCAGCTTGCACAGCGCGGTTGGCTGCGCCGTGACTTAGGGCGCAGTCACGAACGGCTGTCCGCCTATTACGCAGCAGAGCAGCAGTTCGAACGCGCGATTCACCACGCGCGCGAGTGGCTCGCCCTCGATACCCTACACGAGCCGGCTCACCGCCAGTTGATGATCTTGTATGCCGCCAGCGGCAAGCGTTCGGACGCGCTGCGGCAGTATCAAG
>JAEVZT010000109.1 GCA_023392115.1 Chloroflexota bacterium | reverse complement strand
GTTAAGTAGCGCCTGTAAATGGCGTTGATCATGCCTCTGTCGCTCCGTTCTCCGCCTCGATCCTGCCGAGCCGGATTGAGCCGCCGCGCGCGCCGAGCGTCTGACCGAGTTCGGTCAGCGTGACGCGCAGAAGCTCGTCGACACTGGTTGCCGCACCGAACCGGGCGGCGATGTCGTTGATCTGCTGTTCCTGCCGGGCGGTCTGGCGCGTTTCTTCGTACAGGCGGGCGTTTTCGAGGCTGACGGCGAAGCGTTGGGCGATCGCCTGCGCGATTTCGACAGTTTCCGCTTCATTCGCCTCGCCCGCTTCGACTTCGATCGCGCCGATGACTTCACCGCGCAGGATGACGGGCACGGCGACCAGCGGCTGATCGCCATCCCTGACGACTTGCCCTTGCTGACCGGCGCGCGCCAGCGTTTCTGTCCACGCGCTTTCGGCGACGAGCCGGTCGCCGTCGAGCGTCACGCCGTTCGGCGCTTGGCGTTCGCTCAGGTAGTCCTGCCACGTCGAGCGTGTGAGTTCCCCATTCAGCCGTTCGATCTCGCGCTCGTGCTGCCGCGACTCGCGCCACAACGCGCGGTTTTCGTCGACTGCCTGCTGCTGTTCGCTGAACAGGCGGACGTCGCGCAGCGCCGTCGACAGCAGGTCGGCGACGATTTCCAGCGCCTGACGGTCTTGCGGCGCGAAATCGTTCGGGATCGTGCTTTGCAGGTCGAGCGCGCCGACCACCTTGTCGCCGTCGAGCAGCGGGAACGCTAGCTCGGCGCGGGTGTTCGGCAGCAGGTCGTTGTGGTAGTAGACTACTGCCCCTTCGGTATCGCTCACCAGCACCGGCGCGCGGCGCAAGACCACCTGCCCGATCACGCTCTGCGAGCCGATCGTTAGCTGGTGGCGGCGTTCCAGCAGCTGACGCCCGACGTCGCCGGTGCTGGCGGTCAAGACCGCCTGATCGCCGGTTTCGCTGAGCGTGAAGATCTGGACGTGGTAGTAACCGAAGCGGTCGCGGATCAGGTTGACGGTGCGTTCGACAAGCTGGGCGAAGTCGAGCGTTTGCGTCATCATGCGCCCGATGTCGGCGCTCGCTTGCAGCAGTTCGCTCGTGCGACGCGAGTTCTCAACCGAACGCTGGGCGGCGTCGATGAAGAAGCGCGTCACGATGCTGATGATCGCGAGGCTGAACAGCGGCAGGCTGTACGTCACCAGATTCGTGTCGAAGACCGGGAACAGCACCGCGTACTGGAAAATGTCGTAGCCGATTTTGCCGAGGACGAGCGCGTTCGTCAGCAAGAACAGCCGCGTTCCGGCGAGCGCCGCCGCCGTAATGATGGCGATCGTCCCGGTCAGCAGGGCGATCGGCGGATAGGCGAACGTGCTCAACGTGTAGACTGCGATCAGGAGCATCGCCGCCACGTCAATTTGATTGCGCCGGATCAGCGTCAGCGTGGCAATGCTCAAGCCGAAACCAGCGCTGGTGATCAACGCGCCCTGAAGGTTGTCGCCGGAGAACACGCCGAAGTAGGTCGCCAACATGCCCATCGCGGTCAGGATCAGCGATGCCCAAGTCAGCGCCGTGACGTAACGGACGCGCAGCCTCTTGATCTCGTCAAGTGCGTAGTGAAAGGCGGAAGCCGAAGGCGTATTTGTCATCTGCTGCCTCCATTGGCGGCGGGCGGCGCGCCGAGGCGGATTGCCACCCGGTTCGCGCCGAGCGTTGACTGAAGCCCGCGCGCCGTCTCCGCGAGCAGATTGTCAACTGTGTTGGTTGTTTGCAGCCGGCTGCTGATTTCGCTCAGGAGCGATTCGCGCTGCGCGACGCGGCGGCTTTCTTCGTACAGGCGCGCGCTTTCAAGCGCCAGCCCGAAACGCTCCGCGACTTCCTCGACGAGCTGCACATCTTCGGACGCCAGCGACGCGTCGAGTTCAAATTCCATCGCGCCGATCACCTGCCCGCGCACGGACACCGGCACGCTGACGATGCTGTGATCGCGCCCGCGCTGGACGACCCGCCCTTCGCGCGCGGCGGCTTCGAGGGTCGTTGTCGGCTCGGCGGTCTGGCGGACGACGTTGTTGGCGAAGTCGACGGTCACGCCGATTTCGCCGCCTTTGAACTGCAAGTAACTCGCCCACGCGCGTTCGGTCAGCTCGCGGTTGAAGCGTTCGACCTCGCGCATGGCGACCCGCGTCTGCTCAAGCAGGCGCTGGTTCTCCTGCAAGCGCGCTTCCGTCTGCTCGACAAGCCGCGCGTTGTCGATGGCGACGGCGATGCTGTCCGCCAGCGATTGGAAAATTAAGAGGTCGTCCTGATTGTCGAAAACCGTCGCGTTCGTGCTTTGTAGGTCGAGCGCGCCGATGATTTCTTCGCCCAGTTTCAACGGGAACGCCGCTTCGACGGCGGTGTCCGGCAGCAGTTCGTTGCGGCGGTGCAGGCTGTCAGGCGCGTTGGCGTGGGCGACGATTGGCTCGCCGCTCCCCGTCACTTGACCGATGACGCTGATGCTGCCGACGGGAAGGCTGTGCCGGCGCTTGAGCAGCATTTGTCCCACTTCGCCGGTGCTTGCCGTGAGATGGGCTTCGTTCGCCCGCCTGTCGATCAGGAAAATCTGGACATGGTACAGGTCGGGGTAGGTCGTGCGAATGTCGGTGACTGCCGTCGTCAGCAGGTCGTCGAGGGCGGTACGGCGCGAAATGCGGCGCGCGAGCTGGGTTGTCAGCGTCGCGAGGTTCAAGCGAGCGGCGACCACGTCGGCGAGGCTTTCTTCTTGCTCAATACGGGTGCTGCGCATGGCGAAGTACAGGATCGCGCCCATGCCGAGCAGCGACAGAAAGAGCAGGATCATCTCGCTGACGATTTCAGGTGAACTGTTGGGCAGGAACTGCCGCTGGTAGATGCCAAGCCCGATCGCCGCCATCGCTCCGGCAAAGCCGACGATCAGCCCGCGCTCGCGCAGCAGGAACGCCGCCAGCAGGATGAAGATCGCCAGCACGACACCGGTCACGGCGATTTGAAAACCGTCGCCGATCGCGATCATCATGCCGCTGAGATACCACATTACCAGCGGGCTGATCGCGCTTAACAGGCGCATCCCCAGCCGTGTCGCGACGATCGCGATCACGCCGAAAATATACAGTCCCGCGACCGCGAGTACGTAGGTGATGCTCGACTGATCAAGATCGAGCAGACCGGTAGACGCGGCGGCGACGAATAAGCTGAAGAACAGCATGATCGACAGCGTGATGCCGTAGATCAGACGCGCGCGGTCTTTTTCAACGCGTGACGTGTAAATTTCGGTGCTTAATGGGTTGCGCAGCAGTCCGATCATGCTCTATCCCTCGTTCAGATCGGTCGACAGGCGCACGCGGGCGCGTCGCGCGCCGAGCGCTTTGCCTT
>JAEVZT010000088.1 GCA_023392115.1 Chloroflexota bacterium | reverse complement strand
CTTTGAGCGTCGGGCGGCGCGTCTCAACACTCGGACTTATTAAAATAAAACTGTCCTGCCCTCAACCGAATTCGGGGAGGGGTTAGGGGTGGGGTCATCAACTCAGCACACAGTACTCGGTACTTCTTCTTCCTTCTTCCCTAGCACTCGCTGTAACCGCACGTCAGGCACTTGCGACAGCCTTCCGCGCGCACCAGCGAGATTGTCCCACACGACGGGCACATATCCGCGCCGCTGATCGCGCCGTACGGCGATGTGCCGTTGGCATAGGCTTCGGGTGGTTCTTCTTCATGCGGGAAGTTGGTCGGCACGGTACCGCTGCTCTCGAACACGCCGTTGAACAAATCAAGCTGCTGCGTCTTCTCCTCGGGGAAATACTGATCCATCAGCGCCCCGGCGACCGCGGCCGGCAGCGACATCTCCCGGTTCGGTCCCATGCCGATCGAGCGCGACCCGCCGATCCCCTGAAGCTGGTCGATCACCAGTTTGATCATTTGCAGGCGGTTCTGCGGCGCGGTCGTCCGCAGTTGGAGCGAGATCATTCGTCCCAGCCCTTCGGCGTCCGCCTGAAGATCGCTGCCCGCCTTACCCGGCGCGGTGATGAACACTTCGAACGGGTAGCCTTGCTCGTCGCTGTTCATCGTCACGTACGCTGTGCCGAAGGGCGTCTTGCAGGCGACGGTCACGCCCTGTAATTTGCTCGGGCGCGGGTAGATGTAATGCGGCGTTGCGACCTGCGATACAGGTTCGGCGGGCGTGTTCACTTTCTTGTCTTCCTCATCAGTTTTCAGCATCAAGACCTGCTCGTCGCGGCTGCCGTCGCGGTAAACCGTCCCGCCTTTGCAGCCGAGTTCATACATGTATTCATAGAGCTTGCGCGTTTCTTCGATGGTGTAGCTGTTGGGCAGGTTCGCCGTCTTGCTGATGCTCGAGTCGACCCAGCGCTGGATCGCCGCCTGCACCTTGACGTGTTCTTCCGGCGTCAAGTCCATCGCCGTGACGAAGTAGTCCGGCAGTTCGCTTTCGTCGGGGTGCGCCTCGTGCCACTCTTTGACCAGCGGCACCTGCTCCTCGTGCAGACCGAGGCGGCTCTTGCGGTAGTAGACCCACGAAAAGAACGGCTCAATCCCTGTCGACGTGTTGACCATCGTCCCCGTCGTGCCGGTTGGCGCCTGAGTCAAGAGCGTCACGTTGCGGATGCCGTGCTGGTGGACTTTCTCGCGCACGTCATCGGGCATCGACTGCATGAAGCCGCTCTGGACGAACTTGTCGGCGTCGAACTGTGGAAACGCGCCCTTCTCGCGCGCCAGTTCGACCGACGTTTCGTACGCCGCGCGCGCGATATGCTCATAGAGCCTGTCGATGAACGCGACCGATTCGTCGCTGCCGTAGCGGATGCCGAGGCGGATCATCAGTTCCGCCAAGCCCATGTTGTTCAGCCCGACGCGGCGCTCGCTCAACTGCTGCTGCTTATTCGCCTCGAAGAAGTACGGCGTGCCGTCGATCACGTTGTCGAGGAAGCGCGTGGCGTAGCGCACCGCCGTGTCGAGATCATCCCACTTCACATCGTGGTTGTCTTCGTCGTAGAACTTGGCAAGGTTGATCGCGCCGAGGTTGCAGACGCCGAACGCCGGAAGTCCCTGCTCGCCGCAGTTGTGAACGACCATGCCGTTGGCGATAAACGAATGCGTCAGCGGCTCGGTCAAGTCGAACACGTCTTCGATGCCCTCTTCGCTGATGCGCTCGACAGTCGCCGTGAAATGCTCGCTGGACGTGCCGCGCTTGCCCCGCGTGACATAGCTTTCCAGCGCCGCCTGCTTGTAATCCATCAGGAAGCCGATTTCGTCGGCGAAGGTGTCAAGGTTGCGCTTCGAGATCGACAGTTCGTGCTGTGCTTCGCACCAGTATGATTTCAGCTCGCGGTTGGCGTCCGGCATCATGCGGTAGCCCGCCTGATGGCGATCGCGGTAGATGCGGCTGGCGATGCCGAAATTCAGGAGAAGCTGCTGCACGCCTTCGAGCAGTTCAAGGTCGTTCGCGGCAAGGCGCACTGTACCGCCCTTTTCGCCGCCATCCTGAAAACTGCCATCCGCCGTGAACAACGCCTGTAGAAATCCGCGCTGCATGTCCTCGCTCCCCTTGAAAACAGCTTCGGGGACGCGGTGCTTCTTCTCTGCCAGCTTGTACTGGTCGATGATCGCGTGCAGGCGCGTCGATGATACCCGCGCCTCGTCGCGCGTTTCGACCTGCGTCACGCCGACTGTGTAGGCGCGCGCGCGAGTCGTCAGCGGCGCGACAAGGTCGTTGACGTAACTGGCGAACACCGGCGCGAGTTCGCGCTTCTCTTCGCCGAAGAACGACAGGACGACGCCCTCTTGCTTGATCGTGCCGTCGCCAACCACCCATCCAAGCACGCGCCCAAGCTCCAGCGAGCCTTCGACGCCGAACCCACCCTTGCGGTTGAGGATGTGGACGCGGTCACCGGGCTTGAGGTTTTGAAGCTCGACCCAGCCCTGCGCCGTCATCACACGGTGATCCGCCGTCGCGCGCAGGGAGTAGCCCTCTTTCGTCTGCAAACGGTAGATGGGTTTGCGTCCGGTGAAAAAGACGCGCGACGCGGGAGTCGTGCTGCCTTCGACGCCGAAGCGCCCGTCGACGACGACCTGTGCATCCGTTTCAGCGTCAAACAACTCCTCTGCCCGCACCAACCCGTGATCAGTGTAAATCAGCGTGTCGCCGGTGACGCAGGGATTGGTGGCGATAATCGGCGAGAAGTAGTAGCTGTTCGACATCTTGTTGTAGCGCTGGCGGAAGAAAACGCCCGGTTCGGCGCTCGCCCACGCGCTCTCGATGATCGCATCCCATACCTGACGCGCCTTGACCGTCTGGTATGGGACGACCGGACGCCCTTCGGCGATCCACTTTTCGAGGTCGCCGTCCCAAACGTCGTCATAATCCGGCGCGCTCGTGTCGGGGAACATCAGTTCCCAGTCGCCGTCAGCTTTGACAGCATCCATGAATCGATCAGACACGCCGACGCTGATGTTGGCGTTGGTGATCTTGCCCGCCGTCCGCTTGCTGTTGATGAAGTCGAACACGTCGGGATGCCAGTCGTTGAGGATCAGCATCAGCGCGCCGCGCCGTGACCCACCCTGCTCGATCAAGCCGGTGACGAAGCTGTAAAGCGCGCCCCACGACACCGATCCGCTCGAGCGCCCGTTGACGCCCTTGACATATGACTGGCGTGGGCGCAGCGTCGAGATGTTGATGCCGACACCGCCGCCGCGCGACATGATCTCGGTCATCTGCCGCAGCGTCTCGATAATCCCCCCGCGCGAGTCAGCAGGCGATGGAATGACATAGCAGTTTGACACCACAACACCAGCCGACACGAAAGAATGGTCTTCCGCGACCTCGATATCCATCACCGTGCCGCTGTAGTTCTCGACCTCGATTTTGTCAATCCGAACCCAGCGCAGCCCATCGTGCTCGAAATACACCTTGACATCGTAACCGCGCTCCGGCGGCTGGGCATCGAAGAAGTACCCGAAAAGCGCCTCGCATTCGCTGCCGGTCGCAGTCAACCGATAGGCTTCGTGCTTGCCGAGGCGGTGCGTGTTCTCTTTAATCGAGAAGAAATAGCCGAGGCGCAGAAGCAGTTGATGAATCTGGACGGCAAGCACACGGTTAGAGAGAAGAATGCCAAGTTGGCTGCCGGAGACATAACCGTCAGCGCTGAACAAGCCGCGCAGCAGTTCCAGAGTCAGCGCGTTCGGCATATGCATCAATGGTTCGGGCATCCGTTTGCCATAGCTGTACGCGCCGAGGAACGCCTTGAAGAACTGCCCGATCGGCATCGAGTTAACCCAGAGGTCATACCAGCGCTCGGTGCTGCTCAGTTTCAGAGCAGCTTCGACGCCGAACTTATCTTCGATGATCCGAGCAACCGTTTCCGCTTCCTGCTTTTCATCAAGGTTGAAGACAATCTTGATGCCAGAGGGAATGTCTGTCCCCGTCCTGTGAGTGATACAGCCATCGCCGAGCCAGCGACCAAATAGGTAGCACAGGTCGCCATCGAGTTCGAGCGCGTCATTGACTGAAAAATGCGTTCCCCACGATTCAACATAGCCGTGAGCGCCCCGCCGCGTCGGCTTCACGACCTGCCCGTCGCGCACTTCATAACCATCCACGTAATTAGACACACGGATCGGGTCAGGCGGGCATTCCTCGCCGTTGAACGCAACGGCGACATAATCGCCCGGTTTGACATCCTTGGCAGGAATCCACGACGGCGCTTGTTGCAGTCGCAAGCCGTCACGCGAACGATGCTTATTGATCCACTCGGCACGGATGATGTAAATCTTGTGATCGCCCGTCAGGCGAAGGTCATCAAAGCCGAGCTTCTTGGGGGAAATGATGTAAAGCGCTTCTTCGGTTTCACGCTCGAATTTGTGCAGCACCGGGCGCAGCCTGTTCTGATGCGTGACCACGAGTTCGCCAACCCCGACTTCAGCAATCGGCTTGTAGCCCTCTGCGGTGAGGATTTCCTGTTCCGGCGGCATGCAGTTGTAGTAAGTCAACAGTTGATCTGTTCCAGCTGCTGTGAGGATGCGACCGGCGGGGACGAATTTGAAATCGTCGAGCAGCCAGCGGAAGTTGCCCGTCCATTGCTCTTGCAGTTCGGGCGTCACTTCGGCGGCGGCGATACCTGCGGCGACGCGATCCATCATTTGTGCCGGGTCGGTTTCGAGGGGTTTATCTACGTTCTCAATATCGCGCGTGACGACCTCGCCGTCGAGCAGCTCAATCGTCACCGTCGGCAGGTCGAGAGCTGTGACCTTGCCAATTTCGCGCTGACCGGTCGCCGGGTTGACTACGACGATCACCGTGTCCCCGACTGCCAGCGTGGAGCGAGTCATATCCTTCTGAGCGTAGCGATCCAGAAAGATTTTGTAACCGAGTTCGTGCAGCGCGTTGCGTTTAGTGGTTTTCGGCTGAACCATCGCTCTCCAATCCTTCAT
Organism: Chloroflexota bacterium; assembly: GCA_023392115.1. Classification (GTDB taxonomy): domain Bacteria; phylum Chloroflexota; class Anaerolineae; order Aggregatilineales; family Phototrophicaceae; genus Flexifilum. The sequence goes on along the minus strand of JAEVZT010000088.1, from coordinate 892 downwards.
CTGAAGTTGTCGTAACGCAAAAATTTATATTCTGTGTCCCACGCATACAAAACAAACCACGACTGGCGCTAGGTAAACACCTATCCAGCCGCTCCGTTCGCTGTCTGGTTGTCCAGATTACGGCTTAATCCTCAGTCGCTTGTGCTGTGGGAGTCCTTCGATGTCGCTGTGAGGTCTGAGTGACATGTTTGGTCGGACACGTCGATACCGGTAATTTAGCACGAACGGACTGATGTTGTCCACTAAATACAGGATGTGTTTTGGTTAGAAAGACGTTTGACGATGTAACAGATTTCCCACTTTTGCCACAAATCCAACATGCCGCTTCCAGTTGACAGTAAACAGTTCACAGTGAGAACCTTGGTTCAAACACTGTGAACTGTGAACTTCCTCAGCACTCAGCACTTGGTACTGAGCACTGTCCCCTACCGCCTCTGCTTACGCAGGAAGGTCGGGATTTCGATGTTGTCCTCGTCATAAACGCGCGCGCTGAAATTGTCGGGCTGCTGCGGCTTTGGCTGCTGTACCGGCGGCTGAGCAGGCGGCTGTTCCGGCTGCGCATTGACCGGCTGTGGCTGCTGCGGCGCGCTGTACTGCTGCATCGGCGGGCGCTGCTGCTGCGTCTGCTGCTGCGGATTCGAGCGTGCCGCCGGGCGGAACGTCGGCTGCTCCATCTTGCGCTGGACGCGGCTGGTTTCGAAGCCGGTGGCGATGACGGTCACGCGGACTTCGTCGCCCATGCTCTCGTCGATCTGCGCGCCGAAAATCAGGTTGACCTCGGGGTGCGCGCTTTCCTTGATGATCGCGGCGGCTTCGTTGACCTCGAACAGGCTCAGGTCAGGTCCGCCGGTGATGTTGAACAGAATGCCGCGCGCGCCGTCGATGGTGACGT
>JAEVZT010000644.1 GCA_023392115.1 Chloroflexota bacterium | reverse complement strand
CGCCCTACCGATCAAAGGTGATCACGCGGAACATTTCCATATAACGCGGCTGATCCAGCGGCGCTTCGGGATCGCGGTTCGCCCGCTGGCGCTCTGCCATTCCGTCCATGTCAGCGATCTGGCTCTTGTGCTCGCGCAGCGCCGCGATCTTCGTCTCCAGATAGTCGCTGACGTCAACTTTCGTGTTCGGGCTGTACGAGCCAGTGATGTACACCTGCTTCACTTTATGCGGCTCCAGCCCTTCGTCGTGCAGCAGATGCGGAAAGTTGAGCCGGTCGCGCGCCGTCGGGTAAATCGCTTCGAGCGTCGCCACGCCGATCGCCCGGTGATCCGGATGATTGAGCGCTCGGTCGCCGAACCAGAAGACGGTCGGGTCGCAGGTGACGACAATGTCTGGCTTAAAGCGCCGAATCTCGCGCACGAGATCGCAGCGCAGCGCCAGCGACGGCTCAAGCTCGCCGTCGGTGTAATGCAGGAACACGACTTCGCCGACGCCGAGCGCCGATGCCGCGTTCCGCTCTTCCTGCTCGCGGATGGCGACGAGCGCATCGGGCGTCATGTCTGGATCGCTGCTGCCCTTGTCACCGCTGGTCGCAAGGACGAAGGCGATTTGCGCGCCTTCGGCTGCCCAGCGCGCGAACGTCCCGCCACAGAAAAACTCCGGATCATCGGGGTGGGCGAAAATGCCCATCACCCGCTTGACCGCCTGTGCTTCTGCTTCCATGTGAGCCTCTGCGTTTATTCTTCGTCCGGCTGTTCCGGCTGCTCCGGCTGCTCGGACTTCCCCGGCTTCGCGCCGCACTCGCACGGACCATCGCCGTGTTTGCTGCACGGTTCTTTCGCCTTCTTCGCCAGCGCTTCGAGTTCTTCAAGCGGCACGAGTTCTTCGCGCTTGACCGTTTGGATACCGTTTTCGGTATATACCAGCACGGCATCCTGAAGCGGCAGCACGTCGATCACTTTGGCTTCTCCGAACGGCGTGCCGACGCGCTTGTTCTTCTTCGGCAGTTTCTGCCGCGCCTCGACATACTGTTCGTACTCGTAAACCAGACAGCAGCGCAGGCGACCGCACATACCGGTGATTTCCGACGGGTTGAGCGAGATGCCCTGCGCCTTCGCCATCTTGATTGAGATCGGGCTGAAGTCGGTCAGGAATGTCGAGCAGCAGCGCAGCTCGCCGCACGCGCCATAACCGCCGAGCAGCTTGGCGACGTCGCGCGGACCCACCTGCCGCATCTCGATCTGCGCTGTGAACTGGCGGCTGAGGTCGCTCCACAGCTTGCTGACGTTGACCTTGTCTTCGGCGGTATAGAGGAAGGTGAGCAGGCTGCCATCGTAGTTGTAAAGCGCGGCGACGAACTTGACGTCGGCAAAGCCATGCAGTTCTTTCGCCTTATCGCGGCACACCTGAAGCGCCGCGTCCTGCTGAAGTTCCCAGTGATGCTTGAGGATTAAGTCGCGCGGCGTTGCCATGCGCAGGATCGGCTTGTATTCGCGTCCATCGTCCTCGATGGCGTTGAAGCTGACAACCTCTCCCATTTGACGCCCGCGCGCCGTCTCGACGATTACGTGATCGCCGAGCTGTAAATCGCCAAACGCGCTGTAATCGAAGTGATACAGCTTGCCGACGCGGTGAAACCGAACACCGGCAGCGGTGCGCTGCCGTTCAGCTGCTTGATCAGTCATGCGTTCCCTAAAAGTTCACTCTACACATCTTCGCACCCCCTAATGATAGGCGAGAACTGCCCGTTCGCAAAGTGTTGACAAAAATCCCGCGTGGTGCTAGTTTGGTGTCTTAAATCCGCGACAAGACGTGCTGCAAGTCCCGAGGCATCCTCGGGTTTGTCATTTTCTGAAAGCCAAAAACTCAATGAGCACGCTGGTAATGAAGTTTGGCGGGACAGCCGTCGGCATGACGACGGGGTTAACGCAGGTTTTGAGCATCGTGCTGTACGAACACGAGCGCTGGGACAACCTGATCCTCGTCGTGTCCGCGCTCGAAGGCGTTACCGACGCGCTGATCGAGGCGGCGCATCTGGCGCAGTTGAATAACCGTCGCGGCTACCGCCGCATCGTCGCCACCATGCGGACGCGCCATCTCGCGCTGATCGAGCACCTGCCGCTCGGCACGACCGAGCGCAGCGCCCTTCAAGCGGACATCGACCGCCTGCTTTTCGACCTGCTCGACACTTGTCAGTCAATCCCTGAACAGGGTGACGAAGCGTTGAGTCCCGAAATCGTCGACCAGATCGTCGGCGTCGGCGAGCGGCTGGCGGCGCGCATCGTCGCCGCGCTGCTGCGCCAGAACAACCTGCGCGGGGTCGCCATCGACGCGACCGATTTGATCATCACCGACAACGTTCACGGCAACGCCGCGCCCAACTTCCCGCTCACGCGCGAGCGGCTGGCGGCGAATCTGATGCCGCTGCTCAACCGGGGGATCATTCCGGTCGTCACCGGCTACATCGGCTCAACCATCACCGGCAAGCCGACGACGCTCGGTCGCGGCGGCAGCGATTACACAGCGTCGATCCTCGCTGTCGGCACGGAAGCGCGCGAGGTCTGGGTGTGGACGGATGTCGACGGCTTGATGACCGCCGATCCGCGCGAGCTGACGAACGCGCGCGTCATTCGGACGCTCTCTTACGAGGAAGCGGCAGAGTTGGCGTATTTCGGCGCGCGCATTCTGCACCCGCGCATGATCAGCCCGCTGCGCGAGCGTCAGATTCCGCTCCGCGTGCGCAACGTCTTCAAACCTCAGCAGCCGGGGACGCTCGTGCAGGAACAAAGCCTGTCGGTGCAGCCGGGACTGCGCGCCGTAACCATGATTCAAGGCTTGGGCATGTCCGCGCCGCAGAGCGGTCCGCTCGGCGACATCGCCAACCTCGTCGACGACAACCTGTCGGCAATCACCGGCAGCCGCACCGACGTCATGATCAGCTCGCAGTCGTCGTCGCGGACGTTCGCCTGCTTCGTCATCACGACGAGCGCCGGACCCGACGCGCTCCGCAGCCTGCAGTTCTCGCTCCGCGAAGGGCTGGAAGCGATCGCCAACGGCGTCCCGTGGACGGTGCGTCCTGTAACGGTCGTCACCGTGATCGGCTCAAAACTTGAGGAAATTCACGCGCTGACCGCCGAGATTCTGCTGGCGCTGGAAGGGATTCCGCTTCTGGCAGTGGCACACGGTCCCGCTAATTGCAGCCTGTCGCTCGTCGTCGAACCCGAATACGGCGACGCGACCCTCACCCGCATCCACAACCTGATCCTCAGGACGAGCGAAAAACAGTGATGAGTGATGAGTGATGAGTGATGAGTAAGGATTTCACCCTCATTACTTTTCACTCACTACTCTTGACTCATTACTCTTGACTCATCACTCATTACTTTTTCTACTCATCACTTCCCTAAAACCTGCTGAAGTAATGCTCGACTTCCCACGGGGTGACTTGGCGATTGTAGTCGTCAAGCTCCTGCTGCTTGACGGCGAGATAGCGGTCGCTGACGTAGGGACCCAGCGCGCTCATGATCACGTCGTCCTGCTTGAGGGCTTCGAGCGCCTCGGACAGCGACGCGGGCAGCGTTTCCAAATGGCGCATGCGGGCGCGATCCGGGCGCAGCAGCGATTCCTCGACGGCGTCCTGAAGCGGCATCCGCTGGCGAATGCCGTCCAAGCCCGCCGCCAGCATCACCGCCATCGCCAGATAGGGATTGCTGCTCGGATCCGGGCAGCGCAGCTCGAGCCGCGTGTGCGATTCCTTCCCCGGCGCGATGTGCGGCACGCGGATCAGCGCCGCGCCCGCCCGGTTGACGTGCGCCCATGTCACCAGCTTTGGCGCTTCAAAGCTGACGCTCAGACGCTTGTACGAATTGACCAGCGGCGCGAGTACGGCGCACATTGCCCGCGCGTGACACAGCTGCCCGGCGAGGAAGTAGCGCGCCATCTCCGACAGCCCGTACTCGTGCTCGGGATCGGTGAAGACATTATCGTCGGTGCTGATATCATGCAGGCTCTGGTGGGTGTGCATGCCCGAACCGGGCAAGTCCATCGACGGGCGCGGCATGAAGGTGCAGCGCAGTTGATGCTGCTGGGCGACGCTGTGCAGGGCGACGCGCGCCGTCAAGAGGTTGTCCGCCGACACCAGCGCGTCGTCATAATCGAAGTCGAGTTCCTGCTGCCCCGCCCCGATCTCGTGATGCGATGAGTCGACGCGGATGCCGAGCTCGAGCAGCGTCGAGATCATGTGCTGGAGCACGCCGCGCTGCGCGTCGTGCGGCATGCCGAAATAGCCGCCGTCGTCATACGGCTTGAGCGGCAGTATGGGCTGTCCCGCCTCGGCGTGGAACAGGAAGAACTCAAGCTCCATGCCCGTCTTGAAGGTATAGCCCATCGCTTCGGCTTCGCGCAGCATGTTGATCAACACGTTGCGCGGGTCGCCGATGAACGGCTCGCGGTCGAGCGTCTGCACCGTGCAGATCATGCGTGCGCTGCGATCGCCGTGTCCATCCCATGGCAGCAGCGCGAACGTGTTCAGATCGGGCACAAGCACCATATCGCTCTCGGCGACGCGGGCGAACCCCTCGATCGACGAGCCGTCGAAGTGCATGCCGTCCTCAATCACCGACAGGAGCTTGCGCTGCGGCACGGTGATCCGCTTGATCGATCCCGTGATGTCGGTGAACCACAGGGCGATATACTTCACCTGATGTTCGTCAACCGCGGCGAGCACCGCCTCTTTTGTCAGCATGGGGGTTATCCGTTTATCCGCCATTGTCGACCTTCCTTGGCAGAAGTATACAGGCTGCGCGCCACGCGGTACTTAGCCAACCTACCCAAATTTCGACCGCCGGAATTGGCAATGCCCGACAAGGCTACTCCAGCACGCCGAGATGACCGAGCAGCGCGTCAAGTCCGAGCAGGTAGCTGCGCCAGCCGAAGCCGCTGATCTGCCCGACGCACACCGGCGCGAGCAGCGAGCGGTGGCGGAATTCCTCGCGCGCGGGGACGTTCGACAGGGGAACTTCGACGACCGGCAGCTTGATCCCGCTGATCGCGTCGCGCAGGGCGACCGACGTGTGCGTGTACGCGCCGGGGTTGAAGACGACGCCGTCCGCCCAGTTGCGCGCGATGTGCAGAATGTCGATCAGCGCGCCCTCGTGGTTCGACTGCTCCGCCCGCAGTTCGATGCCGTGACGGCGCACATGCTCGGCGGCGCGCTCGTTGATGTCGTCAAGCGTCATCGTGCCGTAAACTTCCGGTTCGCGCGTGCCAAGTAGGTTCAAATTGGGTCCGTGTAATAACAGCAGCCTCTTTTTCATCGCTTAGACCCCACCCCCGCCCCCTCCCCGAATTCGAGGAGGGGAGAAATCGCCGCGCTGGTTTTTTGCCCCTCTCCCCTGAATTTCGGGGTGGCAACCGAAGGTTGCACAGGGGTATGGTGTGAGGGGGTCAATGTCCGTAAAGTGCATAATAGCCTCTAGCTAACCAGACTTCGCAGCACGGCGATCACTTCCGATTGTGCCACATTTTCGACAATTCGCGGCTTGCCAATGCCCTCTAATAAGATGAAGCGCGATTTTCCCGAACGCCACTTCTTGTCGGTCGCCATCGCCCCATAGATCGCCTCAGGGTCGAGCGCGCCGATACGCGTCGGCAGTCCAATTCCGCCGACCAACCCTTCGACCTGCTCCGGTAGATCGGGGGCGCACAAGCCAAGCTGACTCGACAGCAGCGCCGCCGCGACCAAGCCAACCGCGACCGCTTCGCCGTGCAGCCATTGATAGCCCGACACCTGCTCGAT
>JAEVZT010000643.1 GCA_023392115.1 Chloroflexota bacterium | reverse complement strand
GCAGACCGCTCGGCGAGGGGTTGAGCGCCCGCGCCAAGTTCATCGGGCAGATCATTCTGGCGGTCGTCATCGCCCTCATCATTTCGTTCTATCAAGGCGGTTTCCAGTTCGCCAACGAACTGCCGATCCCGCTGCTGAATATCCGCATCCCTGTTTCGCCGGTGCTGTTCGTGCCGCTGGTGGGGTTCATCATCGTCGCCATGTCGAACGCCGTCAACTTCACCGACGGCTTGGACGGGCTTTCCGGAATTATCACCGCCAGCGCCTTCGCCGCTTACGGCATCATCGCCTTCCTGCAGGGGCAAATCTTCCTCGTCCAGTTCTGCTTCATCATCGTCGGCGCGTGCTTCGCCTTTCTGTGGTACAACGCGCACCCCGCGCAGATGATCATGGGCGACACCGGATCGCTGGCGCTCGGCGCGACGCTCGGCACGGTCGCTGTGATGACCGGACAGTGGCTGCTGCTGCCGATCATCGCCATCGTCCCGCTCGCCGAAACGATCAGCGTCGTCTTGCAGGTGTCGTACTTCAAGGCGACCAAGGGGCAGCGCATCTTCAAGATGGCGCCGCTGCACCATCAATTAGAACTCAGCGGCTGGAGTGAGACGCAGATCGTCCAGCGGTTCTGGCTCGTCGGGTTACTGGCGGCGATGGTCGGCGTGGCGCTTGTGCTGCTGTAAAGGTGCATCCATGTATGATCCACTAGCGGGAAAATGCGTCGTCGTCCTCGGCTTCGCGCGGCAGGGGCAGGCGCTGGCGCGCTGGCTGCCGACGGTTGGGGCGCGCGTCGTCGTCAGCGACGGCAAGACCGCCGAACAAATGAACCTTGAGCCGTCAGAATATCCCGGCGTCGAATTCGTGCTCGGCGGGCACCCTGAAACCCTGCTCGAAGGGGCTGATCTGGTGTGCGTGTCGGGCGGCGTCCCGCTCGACCTGCCGATCGTCCAGCTTGCGCGGCGCTACGGCGTCCCGCTGTCGAATGACGCGCAGTTGTTCCTCGAACGCTGCCCCGCGCCGGTGATCGGCATTACCGGCAGCGCGGGCAAGACGACGACCACGACCCTCACCGGCGAAATGATGCGTCGCGCCGGACATACGACGTGGGTCGGCGGCAACATCGGCGATGTGCTGCTGCACGTCCTGCCAATCATCACGCCGAAAGATCGCGTGGTCATGGAGCTGTCGAGTTTCCAGCTTGAACTGATGTCCACCAGCCCGGACATCGCCGCGATCACCAACATCACGCCGAACCACCTCGACCGTCATGGGACGATGGAAGACTACATCCGCGCCAAGTCGAACATCGTCGTCCATCAGGGCGAAAGCGACGTGATGGTGCTCGGCTGGGATGACGCCGTGACGCGCGCGATCGGCGAGAGTGGCACGCTCTACGGACAGCTGGCGTGGTTCAGCGCGCGCGACATGGTGCCTGACGGCGCGTTTCTTGCCGGCGAGCGGCTGATTCTGACCGGCTTGAGCAGCCCCGACGGCGAGCCGCGCGTCATCTGCGAGCGCAAGGATATCCGTCTGCGCGGCGATCATAACGTCCTCAACGTCTTGGCGGCGTGCGCGATCGCCGGGGCGGCGAAGGTCGCGCCGGAAGCGATGGTCGACGTGATCCGCGAGTTTCGCGGCGTGCCGCACCGCCTCGAAATCGTCCGCGAGCACAACGGCGTGACGTTTGTCAACGACAGCATCGCGACCGCGCCGGAACGGGTAGCGGCGGCGCTCCATTCGTTCGATGAACCGCTGATCCTCTTGCTCGGCGGGCGCGACAAGAAGCTGCCGTGGGAAGCGATGATCGCGCTGGCGCTGACGAAGGCGCGCCACATCGTCGCTTTTGGCGAGGCGGGCGATCTGGTCGTCAAGCTGATCCGCATGATGGGCGGCGAGGACGTGGTGACGCAGGTCGGCACGCTTGACGAAGCGGTCAGCGCGGCGACTCAACACGCCAAGCGGGGCGACGTCGTCTTACTCTCGCCCGGCGGCACGAGTTACGACGCCTACGTCGACTTCGCCGAACGCGGCGAACATTTCCGCAGGCTGGTAAACGAACTAGAGTAGACAGTAGACAGTTGACAGTTGACAGTTATGCCGGAGGCTCAAGCCTCCGGCAATTCAATTACCTGCAAGCCAGCTTTGAGCCGGCTCAGCCCCCGTTAGGGGGCTTTTTTCGCGCAGCCCGATGCTTTAGCGTCGGGCGATGATGCCCCACGCTCCGAACTGGAAAGGATGAGGTTACTCTGCCTCGACCTCGAACGTGAACGTCCAGTCGCCGGCGACGCGCACCTGATCCGATCCGGTGTCGCCGAAGCCGACAAGTTCGGTGATTCGCAGTTCCCACTCGCCGGGGCGCTCGCCGAGCGCGGCGTTGTAGATCAGCGAGCGGCAGTTCGTCCCCTCGATCGGGTCGTCGCCGGGCGCGACGGGCGGGTTCTCCAGCATCAGGCTCGACCCTTCGATGGACAGGAAGGGGATCACCGCCCAGCCGCCGGAGCGTTCTTCGGGCGCCTCGAAGCACAATTCGAGCCGCGTCCGCGACGGCGCGATCACCGCGCGTTCGAGGGTGATTTCCACATCCTGATCGGTAACGGACTGGTCGATCTCGACAACACGGCTGGCGTGAACCGGAACGCGAAATTCAAACTCGAACGTGCCTGCTGAACCTTCATAGGGAGAAGGAAACTCGCGGTCGGCGCTGACTTCGGGAGTCGTTTCGGGTCCCGGCGTCGGCTGGGCTTCGATCGTCGCCCACCTGTCCGCTGTCATGAACTGCACGTTCATCGACAGTGTGAGGTCGAGTTCGTCGGGCAGGTCTTCGACTTTCGACGTGTCGAACGACATCACGAACAGCGCGTCTTCGCCCATGCCCGTATAGCCGATTCCGCCCGCGCCTTCAAAGGGATCGCCAGCGGGGTCAGTTAAGACGACATTTTCAGACGCATAGTTGAACGCCGGGCTGTCGAGCGATCCTTCGCCGCCAATCGTGTAGGCAACCGTAATTCGCTCGGCGTCGGCGTATGCCCACTGGAGTTTCACCGTCAGGTTATCGATCGTCTCGGCGAGTTCAAGCGGCATGCCTAATTCCCCCTCACGCACTTGTTTCAGCCCGGCGTCAAAGTCGATCGCGGTTTGCAGGTCAGCGTCAATAGCGAAGACGACGGTGACGAGGAGCAGGGCGGCGGCGAGCAGCAGGGCGGATTTTGCGGTCAATGTTCATCTCTTTCGCTTCTTGATGGTGTTCGCTTTATGATAACCGAATATTTCGTGAACGCCCTTGAACATACGGATTGCTTTTCCGTCTTTAAGGTAAACTGTATACTGGGAACTGTTCAGTGCTTTATTGGAAAGGGTTGTGATGACCGATCACGTGCCGCAGTTCACGGATGTCGATTTCGATTTGAACGCGCCCGGTGGGGCGATGGACAAGCCTTACCCGCCGATCATTCGCTCTCCCCGCGCCGAAAGCCAGACCGGGGTGATGCGCGCGGAGCGGCGGCGTACGTTCCTGTCCACGCTCGACTTGCCGGTCACAATCGTGACGATCCTGCTGGCGGCGATCGGCTGCCTGATGGTCTACAGCACGACGTTCGACTGGAGCTTTTCAGATTTCGGCAGCGACACGGTCATCTTCATGCAGCACGTCCGCAACCTCGGAATTGGGCTTGTCGTCCTCATCCCGCTGTTCGTAATCGACTACCGCATCTGGAAACGCTTCGCCGTGCCGATCCTGCTCATCACCATCGGCTCGCTGATCGCCGTGCTGCTGTTTGGCGACGGCAAGTGGGGCGCGCAGCGTTCGTTCTTCAACGGCTCGTACCAGCCGGGCGAGATGGCGGAACTGACGATCGTCATCTACATGGCGGCGTGGCTGAGTTCCAAGCGGACGAAGGTGCGCAGCATCGCCTTCGGCTTGCTCCCGTTCGCCATCCTGCTGGCGATCATTGGCGCGCTGGTGCTGCTCCAGCCTGACCTGAGCACGGCGGCGACGATCGCCGTCACCGCCGGCTTGATGTTCTACCTCGCCGGCGCGAATGTCACCCATCTGCTGGCGGCGCTGACGCTGATGGGAGTCAGCGGTTGGGTGATCAGCCAGCGCCTGAGCTACGCGCAGGATCGCGTGTCGACGTACATCGCTGGTTTAACCGACCTGACGCAGACCAATTACCACGCGCAGCAGGCGATCATTGCCTTCC
>JAEVZT010000642.1 GCA_023392115.1 Chloroflexota bacterium | reverse complement strand
AACTCAATGTTCGTCGGCATCGCGCCGTTGAAAGTGGCGAATATCTATCGCAAGGCGCGCAAGGCGGCGAAAGAGTACGGCGCGTCGGTGATCTTCATTGACGAGATCGACGCCATTGGCTCGCGTTCCGGCGTCGCCACGACCGAACGCGGCGGCGCGTCGTCCGCCAACCGCCTGCCGATGATGTTCGGCGGCATGGGCGGCGGCATGGATTTGATGAGCACGCTGCTTATCGAGATGAGCGGCTTCAGCCTCGAACATGGCTGGTGGGCTCGCAAACGGACGTGGTTCTACAAGACGTTCCTGCGCCGCAACCCGCCCAAGCCGCAGAAGCGCGTCCTCACGATCGGCGCGACCAACCGGATTCAGGCGCTTGACCCGGCACTGCTGCGTCCCGGTCGCTTTGACAAGAAAATCCGTATCGACGCGCCCGACCTCGAAGGGCGGCGCGACATCATCGACTATTACCTGTCGAAGATGTCACACGACGACAGCATAGATCCGCTTGTGATGGCGTCGGAAACGCCCGGCTACACCCCCGCCGACATCAAGTATCTGCTCAACGAGGCGCTGCGCTACGCCCTGTTCGATGGGCGCACGTTCATGACGATCCGCGACGTGCGGCTGGCGCAGCCTGAACACGAGTACGGCTTGCGCTCGCCGATCAAGAACCTCGCCAAAGAGGACAAGTACCGGTTGGCGGCGCACGAAGCCGGTCACGCGATGGCGATCCGCATGTTCATGCCCACCTACCGCATCGCGCGCATCACCATCATCCGACAGGGCGGCGCGCACGGGTACGTTCGCTATTACCCGGCGTCGGAAGAATTCCTCGGCTTGAGCACCTACGAAATGTTGATGAACCGGCTGCGCGTCGCCGTCGGCGGCAAGGCGGGCGAGATGGAGTTCTGCGGCGAGGGCGCGCAGACGCTCGGCGTCGGCATTGGCTTCGGCGATGGGACGGATTTCGGGCAGATTCGTGCCGTCCTCTACCAAATGGCGAACGCCGGCATGTTCGGCGCGCTCGGCGCGAACATGGGACAGGACGCCGAGTCGATGAACCCGACGCGCGAGATGCGCGAGGCGATGGATGAGACGTTCCGCATGGTGCTCGACGAGGTGCGCGTCGGCTTCCGCCTCAACCGCGACATGGGCGAGGCGCTGATCCAGACGCTGATGCAGCACGAGGAAATGCTGGCTGACGAGGTCGAAACCTTCTTCGACCAGTACGGCTATTACACGCCGAAAGTCACGCTGGCGCCCGACGAGCCGAAAGAGCCGGAAGAAGTTGTCGTCGTCAAGGACGGGGAGTAAGCGCCATGTCAGTCATCAAACACGCGCCGAATCAGCCTTACGTCGAAACGCAGGGGAAATTCGACTGGGAAAACGAAGAGACGCTGGTCGACCGCCGCAAGAAGCTGCCCTATCGCATACGACGCTTCATCCGCAGCATCTGGTTCTGGGCGCTGATCGTCGGGCTGTTCGTCGCGGCGCTGTTCGATGCCAGCGTGATGACGGCGTTCATCACGATCGCCGGCATGGGCTTACAGCTCCTTCTGATCATCATGATCTTCCTGTCGCAGTTCATCCTGATGTTCTGGTTCCTCGGGCGTTCGCGCATGTACACCATCATGCCGGGCTCGGAAGGCATCAGCTTCGCCGACTACCGCGGGCAGCCGGAAATTCTCGAACAGGCGCAGCAAATGGTGACGCTCCTGCGCGGCGTCAAGGCGTTCGAAGGTGCGGGCGGCGAGCCGCTCAACGGCTTGCTGCTCGAAGGTCCGCCGGGCACGGGGAAGACGTGGCTGGCGCAGGCGATCAGCACTGAGGCGGGCGTCCCGTTCTTCTACGTCGATACGTCGTCGCTGCAAGCGATGTTCATGGGGATGGGCGCGATCAAAGTGTCGCGCATGTACGGCAAGGCGCGCAAAGCCGCCAAGGAATACGGCGCGGCGGTTGTCTTCCTCGACGAGATCGACGCCATTGGCTCGCGCTCCGGCGTCAGTCAGGTCGGCGGCGGTCAGGATCAGCGCGGGTTCTTCGGCACGGGCGCGGGCGGCATGGGCATCCTGAGCACGATGCTGATCGAGATGAGCGGCTTTAGCCTAGAACACGGCTGGCGCGCGCGCCTGCGGACATGGTTCTACAAGACAATCCTGCGCCGCCAGCCGCCAAAGCCGCAGAAGCGCGTCCTGACGATCGGCGCGACCAACCGTATTCAGGCGCTTGACCCGGCACTGCTGCGTCCCGGTCGTTTCGACAAGAAGCTGCGCATCGACGCGCCCGATATGGCGGGGCGACGCGACATCTTCGCCTACTATCTGTCGAAAATGGCGCACGACGACAGCATGGATCCGCTTGTGCTGGCGACCGAGACGCCGGGCTACACGCCCGCCGACATCAAGTACCTGCTCAACGAAACGCTGCGCTACGCCCTGTTCGGCGGGCGGCGCTACATGACCTACCGCGACTTTCAGCTGGCGAAGCCGGAGCACGAAAGCGGCTTGCGCTCTCCGATCAAGCACATGACGAAAGAAGCGCGCCAGCGGCTCGCCACTTATCAGGCGGGGCACGCCGTCGCCATCCGCCTGTTCCTGCCTGAACACCGCATCGCCCGCGTGACCATCATCCGTCAGGGGATGTCGTTCGGGCACGTCTCACACTATCCGGCGCGTGAAGCCTATCAGGGGATGCAGACGCGCGACCAGTACCTGAACCGGCTGCGCGTTGCCGCCGGCGGCAAAGCGGCAGAAATCGAGTTCTTGGGCATCCAGAACCAGACGTTGAGCGTCTTGAGCGACATGGGCAACCCGAACGGCGATTTCGCCAGAATTCGCCGCCTGCTCGGCTACATGGCGCGCGCCGGAATGCTCGGTCCGCTCGGCGGGTCGCTCAACATGAACTTCTCGATGTTCGGCATGTCGACGTCGATCTCGCCGGAAATGGCGCAGGCGATGGAAGAGACGTTCCAGCGTGTCCTGCGCGAAACGCGCAAGGCGCTGCGCGAGAACGCCCACATCGTCAACGCGCTTGTTGATCTGCTGCTGGAGAAGGAAGAACTGCTCGCCGACGAGGTGCGCGCCTTCTTCGACCAGTACGGTCTGCACACGCCCCAGCCGACCATGATTCAGAGCGGCGAGGAAGTCAGCCTGATCACGTCCGGCGCGGACGCCGAAGCAGAGGCAGCGAGTTAGCAGACCTCACCCCGTTTCGCTTCGCTCAACCGCCCCTCTCCAAGCGGTTGAGGGCAGGACAGTTTTAATAAGTC
>JAEVZT010000619.1 GCA_023392115.1 Chloroflexota bacterium | reverse complement strand
CCCAGTAGCTGAGAACCGACGAGCCTGATGTATCGGCGAGGAAGGCGAAATCGACCGGTAGGTAGAAGCCGATCCAGACGACCGGCTGGTTGATCGTGATTGGCGTGGGCAGAACGGCGGTAAATGTGCCTGACGTATTGATGTTGACCTGTGTTGACCCGGCAAGGGTCGCGTCGACGGGTGAGCCGCCATTCGCGTCCTGATAGACAACGACGTCGATTGCCGTGCCGGCTACCGGCGTGTCAACGGCGATGCTGATCCTGTCGATGACCGCCGGACGCTGGATACCGAGCGAGTTCAGATCAAAGCCGTTCATGACGAGCGAAGGCTCGCCGCTGATAAACCATGATGTGCTGGCATCGCCGGAATTGACCGACAGCACGGTCTCACCCGCGCTCACCGGCACGACGGAGAGGGCGCCGAGGGCGAGGATGAGGAACAGCAGTTTCCTAAACATGCGCGTTCACCCCTGAAGTTTAGTCCACAGTGCGGCGTATTGTAGGCGGTCAGCAGCATCCGGTCAAGCAGAACGCGGGCGTTACGCCGGTTTCTCGACGTTGTAACACCCGCGACTGGGGTTATAATTCTTCGAGTTTAGACGGTAGACAGGAAACACGCATGGATGAAGTTATCATCCTAGGTCTTGTGCTTGTGTTGGCATTAGGAGCATACTGGTCGCTCGTCATTTTCCCCAAACAGCGAGACTTCCCGAAGCGCGTTAAATACGTGAGTGCCTTGAAACAAGGCGACGAGATGATCACTTACGGCGGCATCATTGGCAAAGTTGTCACTGTCGAGCCTGAAAAAGGGATCGCACACATTGAGATCGCCGACGGCGTCATCGTGCGTGTCATTATGCCCGCCGTCATGGCACCGTTTAATCCCGAAGAGATGGCAGCGGACATGCAGCAGACGCTGAACACGCGGGAAACTCGATCGGGACAGTAACACCGACAGGTGTTCGGCGCTGAAAGGAAAACTATGAACAACCATTTTCGCTGGTTGGTCGTCATCGTGCTGCTTGTCGCGTTCTGCCTGTGGGTGAGCCTGCCGGACACGACGGGCATCCACTGGGACAGCGACGGCGATGGTGTGCCCGATACCGGCTTGAATGTACAGCAGAGCCTTGGACTAGACCTCGTCGGCGGGCTGCGCGTGCTGCTGCAAGCCGAGCTTCCACCCGGGTCGTTTACGGTAGACGATCTGCGGCAGGCGGCAAACAGCGTCGCGCGGCGCGTTAATGCGCTCGGCGTCACCGAGCCGACGGTGCAGGTGCAGGGCGCTGATCGCATTCTGGTCGAACTGCCGGGCGTAACTGATCCACAGCAGGCAATCGACACGATCCGCCAAACGGCGCAGCTTGAGTTCGTCAACTTCGCCGGACTCGGCGGGCAGGCGCAGCAGTTCGAAGGGCGCAAAATCCTGACGACGCAGCAGGTCTTGATCGAGCAGCAGCGCGGTGAAGAAGTCGTCGCTGAGGGCGAACCGCCGCTGGTTAACCCCCTCAACGGGCAGCCGTTCGAGACGGTTCTGACTGGCGCGATGCTGCAAGCCGCGTCAGCGCAGATCGATCCGCAGATTGGCTGGTTTATCAATTTCGAACTGACGCCGGATGGCGCGGCACTATTCGGTCCGTTCACCGAGGCGAATATCCGCCAGCCGATGGCGATCGTCCTCGACGGGGTGGTGCTGTCCGCGCCGGTCATTCAAGCGCGGCTTGACACCGGCGGCATTATCGAAGGCAATTTCACCGAGCAGGAAGCCAAGCAGCTCGCGCTTCAGCTGCGTTCCGGCGCGCTGCCCATCCCGCTGAGAGTCGAAAGCACCGAGACTGTGGGCGCGTCGCTCGGGCAGGAATCGGTCAACTTGAGCATTCGCGCCGGGATCATCGGCGTGATCGTTGTCCTACTGTTCATGGTGATCTACTATCGCGTTCCCGGACTGGCGGCTGATCTGGCGCTGCTGGTTTTCATCCTGCTCAACTTTGCACTGTTCAAGCTGATCCCGGTCACGCTGACGCTTCCGGCGATCACCGGCTTCCTGATCTCGATCGGGACGGCTGTTGACGGCAACATCCTGATTTTCGAGCGCATCAAGGAAGAACTGCGCGGCGGAAAGTCGCTCGACGACGCGCTTGACGCGGGCTTCAACCGCGCATGGCAGTCGATCCGTGACTCGAACTTCTCGACGATCATCATCTGCGGCGTGCTTTTCCTGTTTGGGCAGACGCCGGGGGCGAGCGTTGTCAGCGGCTTTGCGGTGACGCTGGCGATCGGTCTAATCATCAACCTGTTCACGGCGGTTGTCGCCACGCGCACATTCTTGCATCTCCTGATCGCAGCCCTGCGCCGACCGATCGCGCAGCGCGCGTGGCTGCTAGGCGCTTAAGGGGGCGATCATGTTTAGTCTGGTACAGAAGCGCCGCTACTTCTTCCTGCTGTCGGCAGCAGTGATTATTCCCGGCATGCTGATCATGTTGTACTCGCTGTTCACGACCGGCAGCCTATTTCGCTTGAGTAATGACTTCGTCGGCGGCAGCATCTACGAAGTCCAGTTCACCGAACAGGGCGCGACGGAAGCCAACATCCGCGAAGTGTTTGAACAGAACGGTAACGCCGATATCAGCATCCAGCGGCTCGGCGCGCCGGAAGCGAATCGCTGGTCGGTGCGCGCGAACTTTCAGGACGAGGCTGCGCAGGCGAGCATCCTAGCAGGGCTTGAAGCGCTCGCACCGTTAAATCGAGAAAACCTGCGCGTCGAGCAGGTGTCGGGCACGGTTGGGCGCGAAGTCAGCCAAGCCGCGTTCTTGGCAGTGGGCGTCGCATCGCTAGTGGTTACTGGGTTCATCGTCATCGCCTTCCGCCAAGTGCCGAGCGCCTTTCGCTACGGCGTGTGCGCCGTCGTGGCGATGCTCCACGACGTGCTGGTCGTGTCGGGCATCATGTCGCTGATGGGCTTGCTGCTCGGTTGGGAAGTGGACGCGCTGTTCCTGACCGCCGTGTTGACGGTTGTCGGCTTCTCGGTGCAGGACACGATTGTCGTGTTCGACCGCATCCGCGAGAACATCCCGAAGCATCTAGGCGAACCCTACGAGACGATCGTCAACCGGAGCATCCTTGAAACGATTCACCGCTCGCTGGCTACACAGTTGAACGCCTTCTTCATCATGGTTGCCATCCTGCTGTTCGGCGGCGAGTCGATCAAGCAGTTCATCGCCATTCTGTTCACCGGCATGTTAGCGGGCACCTATTCGTCGATCTTTATCGCCGTACCGCTGCTTGTCGCATGGGAAAAGGGCGAGATTCCGTTCATCAACCGTCAGAGCAAAATGAAACCGGCTGAGGCTTAAACAAACGATGCGAGCACTAACGCTCAACCAGAGGCTTTCCTTCGACCCGACTTCCGCCACGCCCGAACCCTATGGCGATCAGGTGCTGCTGCGCATTCGGCGCGCGGGCATCTGCAACACCGACCTTGAGCTTGTCGCTGGCTACATGCGGTTTTCGGGCATCCTCGGACATGAATTCGTCGGTGAGGTGATCGACGGAGCGAAAGACTTGATCGGGCAGCGCGTCGTCGGAGAGATCAACGTCGCGTGTGGCAAGTGTGATTTCTGCTTGCGCGGCATCCCAAGTCAGTGCCGCAACCGGACAACCGTCGGTATTGACCGGCATCCGGGTGCATTTGCAGACTATCTGGCGCTGACCCGGCGCAACCTGTACGTCGTGCCGGACAACGTCAGCGACGACGCGGCGGTATTTGTCGAACCACTGGCGGCGGCGCTGCAAATCTACGAGGCGGTTCACCTGTCGCCGCGCGACAGGGTCATCTTGATCGGCGCGGGCAAGCTGGGGA
>JAEVZT010000601.1 GCA_023392115.1 Chloroflexota bacterium | reverse complement strand
CTTCTGAATGTGCGGCAGGTAGAAATCTTGATTGCGGCAGTTGAGCCAGTAATCCTTGTGCAAATGCCCGATCGTGCCGCTGTGGAACTGCTCCTCGCCGGGGATGCCCCACAGCGAGTCGAGCGAGTCATTCAGGCAGACGATCGCCTGCATGCCGAACTCGTCGAACATGTCGAGCGCCACTTTGAGGCGAAAAATCGACATCTGAGCGTCGCACTTGCGGCAGCAGCCGAACACGCGCGCGACCTGCACACCGAGATCGGCGAGGTCGGTGAGCTGCGCTCGTTGTAACGCGGGCTGGGTGAAAGGCAGGAATTCCGGTGCGTAATAGACAAATTCGCGTAAATTGACTCCCGTTCGCCAGTCGATCGTCGCGGTCATCGTCAACTCCCTGAAATGACTCTAGCTGATCGTGTGTGCTTGAACGGCAGTTCGGGTATACAGATGCGGTGGTGTTCATGTGGCACGGGCGGCGTAGCTGCCGCCTGTAAACCGCATGATGAGGTAGCGTGTTTCCCCAAACCCCCCTGTTTGGTGCTTTTAGCAGTATATAACAAATTTGCGCCGCTGCGCGTCCGCGCGCCGCTCCGGGGGATTTGGCATATAATGAACCCTGCACGGCATCATCTCGTGAGAGCACCATGACCGACGTTTTTATCTCCTACTCGCGCAAAGACAGCGAGTTTGTCCACAGGCTTCACGACGCGCTGCATGCGATTGAGCGCGACACGTGGGTTGACTGGCAGGATATTCCGCTTACGGCGGAATGGTGGGATGAAATTCGGCGCGGCATTGACGCGGCGAACAACTTCATTTTCGTCATCAGCCCGGACTCGGTCACGTCGCCGGTGTGCAACAACGAGGTCGAGTACGCCGTCGCCACGCACAAGCGGCTGATCCCGGTGGTGCGCCGCGAAGTGCCGCCCGATCAGATGCACAAGGCGCTGGCACGGCACAACTGGCTCTACTTCCGCGAAACTGACGACTTCGACAAAACGTTCGCCGACCTGATCGACGTGCTGAACGTCGACCTCGACTACGTGCGCGGGCATACCCGCCTGCTCGTCCGCGCGCGCGAATGGGAAATTCGCGACCGGAACGACAGCTATCTGCTGCGCGGCGACGACCTGAACAACGCCGAGCGCTGGCTGGCGGCGAGCGGTGGCAAAGAGCCGAAGCCGATTGAACTGCAAACCGAATACATCCTCGCCAGCCGCAGGGCTGCCAGCAGCCGCCAGCGCGCCCTGCTCGGCGGAGTGTCGGCGGCGCTCGCCGTGACCGCCGTCCTCGCCGTGATCGCCTTCCTGCTCTTCAACGAGGCTGAAAACCGGCGCGCCGAATCGGATATGCGCGGGACGGCAGTCGCGCAGGGCGCGGCGACGGCGACTCACGCGCTGGGTTTGTCCGAAATACGCGGGACAGAGGTCGCGCAGCAGGCAGCGACTGCCACCAACGCGCTTGGATTATCCGAGGTGCGCGGGACGGCGGTCGCGCAGGGGGCGGCGACGGCGACCCATGCGCTTGGTTTGTCTGAAATCCGCGGCACGCAAGTGGCGCAGCAGGCAGCAACGGCAACCAATGCCCTCGGTTTGTCGGAGCAGCGCGGGACGGAAGTCGCGCAGGGGGCGGCGACCGCCGTCGCGGCACAGGCAACGTCTGAACGCAATGCCGCCGAATCGCAGAGTCTGGCGCTGGCGGCATCTGCCCGGCAGGCGCTCGACGCGCAGAACGGCGATCTGGCGCTGGCGCTGGCGCTTCAGGCGAACACAATCCCCGACCCGCCGCTGCTCGCCCGCTACAGCCTGATCGCGTCGGCATACGCGCCGGGGACGCAGTTGGTCTTCGAGGGTCACAGCAACTGGGTCAACGCGACCGCCGTCAGCGCCGACGGGCGGCTCATGCTGTCAGGCGGTTATGACGGCAACCTGATCCTGTGGGACGCGCAAACCGGCGCGCTGCTCCAGCAGCAGAATTTCGGCGCGGCGCTTGAACAGGTCGGCTCAACTTCCGTGAACCTCGGCGCTGTCTACGCGATCGACTTCACGCCCAACCCGGAACGGACGGGCAATATCGCCCTCGTCGGCTTGGCTGACGGATCGGTTCTCGTCTGGGATGTCGACAACTGGACCGAACTCCGGCGCATGCGAACCCGACTCTTGACACACGCTGTCGCCTTCAGCCCAGACGGGGCGCTGGCGGCGAGCGGACACAGCGGGTCGAACAACAATCTGCTCCTGTGGAATGTCAACACGGGCGCGCAGATCGTAACCTACGAAGGTCACGAGGACGGCGTGACCGAGGTCGAGTTCAGCAGCGACGGTCAGTATCTGCTGACCGGATCGGCGGATGCGACGGTTCGCCTGTGGGAAGTCAAGACCGGCGAAACCGTACAGGTCTTTGGTCCGGTCGAAGAAGCGGATGAGGCTGACCCCGATATTCGCGGCGTCGCCTTCAGCGCCGACGAGACGCAGGTCATCGGCGGGACGAATTTCGGCGCGGTTTTCATCTGGGATATCGAGACGGGCGAGGCAGCGCGAAGGATCGCCGTTGGCGATCGATCGGCGCGCGTGGATGACATCGCGCTGCACCCGAACGGGCGTGTGCTGGCGGCTTCAACCTTCGATTCAATTGTCTATATGCTGGATGTTGGCGATGGGCAGGTCATCCGCCGGCTTGTCGGGCACGCCGCGCCGGTGTTTCAGTCGGCGTTCGCGCCGGACGGACAGACGCTGATTTCGGCGTCACAGGACGGGACGCTGCGCCGCTGGCAC
The DNA here is from genome assembly GCA_023392115.1 of Chloroflexota bacterium. Classification (GTDB taxonomy): domain Bacteria; phylum Chloroflexota; class Anaerolineae; order Aggregatilineales; family Phototrophicaceae; genus Flexifilum. Next base: position 3,539 of record JAEVZT010000601.1, on the reverse strand, counting down.
GTCAGCGGCGGCGCGCAGATTCGCGCCCTGCGCGGCTACAACAATAACAGTGGAGTCGCCAGCATCGCCGTCAGTTCCGACGGACGGCGCGCGCTCTCCGGCGGCAGCGACGCTGATCCCGCCGTCCTGCTGTGGGATCTGGAAACCGGCGAGGTGATCCAGCGCCTTGAAGGGCACGGCGCTTCCGTCGCCAGCGTCGCCTTCAGCCCGGACGAGCGGCGGGCGCTCTCCGGCGGGTGGGACGGCACGGTGCGCCTGTGGGATTTGGAAACCGGCGAAGAAATCCGCGCGATCGACATGGAAGCGCTCGTCATCCCAAGCGTTGCTTTTAGCCCTGACGGGAACGCGGCGCTGGTCACGAAGTTCGGATTTGAGTTTGCCAACGCCGGCAAAATTGTTTACCTGCTCGATCTGGAAACCGGCGAAACACTCCGCGAGTACGTCGGGCACACCGGTCCGGCGCTGGCGGCGGTCTTCAGTCCCGACGGCTCGATGATTCTGTCCGGCGGCGGCGATGAGGCGGCACAGGGCGAAGCGATCCTGTGGGACATGACGACCGGCGAAATCATCCGCCGCTTCACCGGCGCGCACACGGCGGCAGTGGATTCGCTGGCGTTCAGCGCCGACGGCTCGCGGGCGATCTCCGGCGGGCAGGATTTCATCGGCGTGCTGTGGGACGTGGCGACAGGGACGGAGCTGCGCCGTTTCGTCGGGCACAGCGACGTGCTGCGGACGATCGCCTACAGCCCTGATGAAAGCACGATCCTGAGCGCGTCATTCGACGATACCATGCGCCTGTGGGATGTGAACACCGGCGACGAAATCCTCAAGCTCGAAGGACACAGCGACGATGTGACCGCCGCTGTCTATCGACCGGGGGCGGGGACGGCGCTGTCCGCCTCGCGCGACGGGGCGATCGTCGAGTGGCAGGTCGCGCTCGATCCGGCGGCGATCATCGACTGGCTGCCGGGGCAGCGCTACGTGCGCGACTTGACCTGCGGCGAGCGCAGCCAGTACCGCGTGCCGCCCCTCTGCGAGACTTAGAAAACGATGAGCAACCCGCGCAAAGCAATCTGCTTCCGGCTATCCTAGCGATTAGCCCTATAACCGTTGGCAATTGCACATAGAGAGGCAAGCATGGCTGGAAGAACCAATCGCAGCGGCGGTACCACGCGGATTATCATCGGAATAGTCGCCGTTATCGTGCTGCTCGGCGCTGCGGCGTTCGGCTACATCTACGTGACCGGCGGCAGCGGCGAGGCGAGCCGCGAGATCGACGCGCCGACGTTGGCAGTCTCCGCAGTTGAAGAAGCGACAGCCGAAGCGGTGGTCGCCGACGCGGCAGGCGCGTCGGATGTGGCAGAGTCGAGCGAATCGCAGGGCGTGATCTTTAATATCGTGCCGGAAGAGTCGCAAGTTCGTTTTACGTTGACTGAAGAACTGCGCGGTCAGCCGACAACCGTCATCGGGCGGACGGATCAGGTCGCCGGGCAGATTTTAGTGAATTTTGACAATCCGTCGGCGTCGCGGGTCGGCGTCGTCCGCATCAACGCGCGCACGCTGGCGACCGACAACGAAATGCGTAACCGCGCCATTCGTGGTCAAATTCTGCTGTCGGCGCAGGATGATTACGAGTTCGCCGAGTTCGCGCCGACCTCGCTCTCCGGGCTGCCCGACAGCGTGACAATCGGCGAAGCGTTTACGTTCCAGATCACCGGCGATCTGACGGTGCGCGGCATCACCAACAGCGTCACCTTTGACGTGACGGCGACGCCGGTGTCCGAAACCGAGATCGAAGGGCTGGCGACGACCGTTGTCCAGCGCGCCATGTACCAGATGACGATCCCGAGCGCGCCCGGCGTAGCGAACGTCGCCGAAGACGTGACGCTGGACATTGAGTTCACGGCAGTCGCGGCGGAGTAAGACTTGCCTGATCTGATGCTGCACCACATTTAATCACTGTAAAACCTCACCCCGTTTCGCTTCGCTCAACTGCCCCTCTCCGTCGTGAGAGGGGCAAAAACACGCTGGCGCATGTCCCTCTCCCTAAGCGAAGCCACGAGAGGGCCGGCTTGCGCATCAAGCAGGGCGAGGTTACACAAGCGAGAACGAAGCGAAAATCAATATCAGACAAGCCTTCAAGCCTCCGGCGGAACTTTCCTTTCCCTGACCTCCACGCTATCATTCGGACGTTACGCCGCGTGACACGGGGCTTGATCCCCGCGTCCCACTCCGATTGATGCGCCATGACCGATATTCGCCGCCTTGATCCACCGACAACCGCGCACAGTCACCGCCTCACCGGCGGCTGGCGGCTTCAGAGCATCGCGCTCGATGCGCCGCTGGACGCCCTGTCTGAAGGCGGCTGGATCGACATCCCTGACTGCGGACACCTTCAGCCCCTGCTGCATCCTGACCGCCCATACTGGGGCGAACATCTGCGTCCGATGAACCACAAGGCGTGGGTGTACCGGCGGCTCATCACCGCGCCCGATGTGCCTTACCGCCGCGCGCGCCTCCGCTTTGACGCCGTCGATTATTTCGCGCAGGTCTGGCTCAACGACCACTACATCGGCGAGCACGAAGGCAACTTCGCCCCATTCACGTTCGACGTGACCGATCATCTGCGGCGCGGCGGCGATAACGTGCTGACCCTCCGCGTCACGTCGCCGTGGGACGCGCCGAATCCGCGCGGCATGTATCCAAGCGATCATGTCATTCGCGGGCTGGTTAAAGGTTTGTATGAACACGGCGAAGGAGTCATCCCGCCCGATGTCAACCCGATCGGCATCTGGCGTCCGGTGTCGCTGCTGCTTGACAGCGGGGTGAGCGTCGACGGCATCCGTATTCGCACCGAATTGGATGGGCGGGCCGATGTGGCGATCCGCGTCAGCAACGCGACCGGCGCGGTCTGGCGCGGCAAACTGGCGATCGAGATTGCGGGGGAAACGCACGACGGCGCGGGAGTCACGTTCCAGCGGACGCTGGTGTTGTCGGAAGGGGCGCACGTCGTCAGCGAAACGCTGACAATCCCCGACCCGCGCCTATGGTGGTCGTGGGATCACGGCGCGCCCGACCTGTACCGCCTGCGAATCGCCCTGTGTGACGGCGGGCAGGTGATCGACACGCGGGACGAGGTGTTCGGCGTCCGTACCGTTCGCCTCGAACGCGCGCCCGATCATTTCACCTACTGGATCAACGAGCGCCCGGTGTCGATTCGCGGCGCGTCGTACATCCCCGCGCTTTACCTGTCGCAGCTTACGACTGACGACTTCGCGCGCGACATCGCCTTGGCGCGCGAGGCGAACCTCAACCTGATGCGCGTCCACGTCCACGTCTCGCCGCCCGAATTGTACGATCTGTGCGACCGCGCCGGAATGCTCGTCTGGCAGGACTTCGAGCTGAACTGGATTCACGACGCTTCGCCCGCGTTCGAGGGGCGCGCGCGCGTCATCCAGCGTGAGATGATCGAGATGCTCGCCAACCACCCGTCGATCATCACATGGGCATGCCACAACGAGCCGACGATGGTCTACACC
>JAEVZT010000536.1 GCA_023392115.1 Chloroflexota bacterium | reverse complement strand
TGCCCGAACCGGCGGCGACGGCGGCGATGTTCGCCGTCCAAATCTCACCGAACGGCTTGAAGACTTCGGTAATCGTCACGTTCGGCAGCGCCTGCTGGCACATGGCGACGATGCGGCGGACGGCGTTGCGGCGGACGGGCGAGCCCCAGAAATGCCAGAACTCGACATCGCCGGAAACTTCGGCGTTAAGCTCAACACCCATCGACGTGTCCTGCGCGGAAATGGTGCCGCCGACCATACTCAAGGCGACTGCGAGCAGAGCGAGTAAAACAAAGAAGCGGCGTGTTCTCATACGACTATCTCCATAAGCTAAGTATCGGGCGCGCAATCGTCCTCGCATGAAGTGCCGCCATTGTGGTCGACAGACCCAAGTAAGTTTAGTACTGGCAGCAGATAGGTTGCGCAGAAATCGATTGCATTAAAGATAGAATAATCAGACTTATATCGCGTGTCAAGTAGAACGAGAAGCGCGGCGCTCCGCGTAACATCGGCGGCTTGACGGCGCTCGGTCGGCATTTCTATAATGGAAAACGATTTACCTAGAGGACAGACTATGTCACAGCGCGGGCGTGTCAGAATTGCAGATGTTGCCAGAGAGGCGGGTGTTTCGGCGGGGACGGTGTCGCGCGTCTTGAACCCGCGCGACGGCGGCATCAAGATCAGCGAGGCGACGCGGAAACTGGTACTCGACGCGGTCGAACGGCTTGGCTACCAGCCGAATCCGTTCGCGTCGGCGCTGCGCACGCAGCAGTCCGGCGTGATTGGCGCTGTCGTGCGCGACATCAACGATCCGTTTCTTGGGCTGATGGCGCGACAGGTACAGCGCGCGGCGCACAACTGCGGCGTCGAACTGCTGCTAGGTCATGCCGAAAATGATCTCTACACTGTGCGCCGCCAGCTTCAGTTCATGCGCCTGTGGTTTGACGGGCTGCTGATCATCGGCGATATGCCCGGCGATCAGGCGGTGTTTGACGACTTGCGCGCCGATGAGACGCCGTTCGTCGCCGTTGCCTGCGGTTCAGGCGCGGCAGCGCCGCTCGTCAATATCGACGAGCGCTGCGGCACGCAGTTGAGTCTGGATTACCTGCATACGCTTGGACACCGGCGAATCGCGTTTCTCGGCACGACTGACCACGCGGGGACTCGTGAGCGGCTGCTGGCGTTTCAGCAGTACGTCAGCGATCGTGGGCTGTACTGGGACGATGGTTATTTACAGCCCGTGCCCTACACGCGCCGGGCGGCGATTGCAGCCATGCGGACGCTGCTCAGCCTGCCAACGCCGCCGACCGCTGTCCTCTGCACCGCCGATCTGCTGGCGCTGGGCGCGATCAGCGGCGCGCAGGAGATGGGCTGGCGCGTGCCGGAAGCGGTATCGGTTATCAGCTTTGACGACATTGAAGAAGCTGTCGACGTCTTTCCGGCGCTGACGACGGTGCGCCAGCCGGTCGGAGAGATGGCGGAAGAAGCGATTCAGCTGCTCCTGCGCCTGATTGAGAATCCTGCGGCGGAACTGCGCGAACGGCGGATTATTGTCGAGCCGAAACTGATGATCCGGCGCTCGTGCGCGCCGGTCATCGCTGGCTAAGGACGCACCATGCACGAAACGATCATCGGGTTTGATATTGGGGGCAGCAAGATCGGGGTCATCGAAGGCGACGAATCAGCGCGCATCTGGCAGCAGCGGACGCTGCCGAATGACGCCGACGTTCCGTTCGAGCCGATCTTCCAGTCCATGTGTGCGGTCGCCGACGAGGTGATCGCCGCGGCGCGGGCGGCGGGACGATCACCGACCGCGATCAGCGTGTCGATCGGGGGACCGCTCGACATCGACGCGGGGATCATCCTGTCGCCGCCGAACCTGCCAAGATGGGATCGGATACCGCTCAAATCTGCGCTTGCCAACCGCTTCGGGCTACCGGTGTACGTCGAACATGACGGCAACGCCGGGGCGCTGGCGGAGTGGATGTTCGGCGCGGGCAAAGGCGCGCGCAACGCGCTCTTCCTGACGATGGGCACGGGACTCGGCGCGGGACTGATCCTCAACGGGCGCATCTATCGCGGCTCAACCGACACCGCCGGGGAAGTCGGACACATCCGCATTTCGGAGACCGGTCCGGCAGCCTACGGCAAGATCGGCTCGTGGGAAGCATTTTGCAGCGGGTCGGGTTTGGTCAGGCTGGCGCATCTGCGCTATCCGGGGATGTGGAGTGAGGATGTCACGCCGCGCACGTTGATCGAGGCGGCGCTTGAAGGCATTCCCGAAGCGTGCGCGCTGGTCGACGAAATGGGCGTCTGGCTGGGACGCGGGATCGCCATCCTCGTCGACATCCTCAACCCGCAGGTGATCATCGTCGGGACGCTCGGCGCGGTGCTCGGCGATAAGCTGCTCGCCCCAGCGCGGCGGGCGATGGCGCAGGAAGCCCTGACCATCTCGGCAGACGCCTGCCGCATTGTCCCGGCGCAGCTTGGTGACTCGCTCGGCGCGATCGCCGCGCTGATGGCTGCCATCGACGGACGGCGAGTATCGAATCGATGATCGCCGCGCTGATCCGGCTCATTCGCAGGCTGCGGCTGACGGCTGCGCAATACCTCAGCGTCCACCTGCTTGTCGGAATGGCGGTCAGCCTGCTCAGCCTGTTCGCCTTCGCGGCGATCGCCGATGAAGTCGGCGAAGACGAGTTCATGGTCAGGCTCGATACGGCGTTGGCGAACGAGTTCTACGCGTCGGCGACGCCGGAACGCACCGAGCTTTTCCGAACCATCAGCCTGTTTGGCAACGAAGGGCTGGTGATCCTGCTCCTCGCGGTGACAGTCTACTTGGGGTTACGGCAGGCTTGGTGGGCTCTGGCGGTCTGGCTCGGCGGCGTCTTCGGCGGAATGCTGCTGAACCTGTTCCTGAAAGAGGTTTTCGAGCGACCGCGACCGGTCTTCGAGACACTGCTGGTCGAGGAAGCGCATTACGCCTTTCCGAGCGGGCATGCCATGAATTCGCTGATCACCTACGGGCTGCTCGCCTATTTGATCGCGCTCAACCTGAAGCACCGGATCGCGCGGATTCTCGTCGTCTTCGCCGCTGTCATTGCGATCGTTCTTATCGGCATCAGCCGCCTGTACTTGGGCGTTCACTACCTGAGCGATGTGATCGGCGGCTATATGGTGGGGATTGTCTGGCTGGCGGTGTGTGTCGCCGCGATGGAAATCATCCGCCGGCGGCACGTCAAAGCGCAGGGGACGCATGACGCGCCCCCTGCAGAAGGCTAGCGGCTGATCAACACAACCACCGAGCGCGAAACCAGCGTGAGGCGCTTGCGGTTGCCGAGCGCCGGTTCCTTGCCCGGATCGTAAATGTCCTCAGGCGACTCGTGCGCCGTGTTGACGGCGACGCGCCAGCGTTTGCCGCTCGGCAGGCGCGGTATCTCAAACGTCTGGTCTTCCCAATGCATATTCATGGCGACATAGATGTCGTTGTCGGTCGCTAACCCGCCTTTCGCATGATCGCCGGACAGCAGGAATGCCAGCGTCAGCCGTTCATCGTTCGTATCGCCGCCGAGCGCTTCGGTGCTGAACCACGATAAGTCGGGAATACCGGCGTCCCTGTAATCCGTGAAGCGCAGGTGATAGCCGTGCCGCAGCACCGGGTGGCTGTGACGAAAGTCGATCATGCGCTTGAAGAAGCGGAAGATGTCGGCGTTCTTGTCGATCAGCGTCCAGTCGAACCAGTTCAGGTCGTTATCCTGACAGTAGGTGTTGTTGTTCCCGTTCTGCGTCCGCGCGACCTCGTCACCCATCAGGAACATCGGCACGCCCTGACTGACCATCAGGAGGGTGAAGGCGTTCTTCATTTGGCGGCGGCGCAGGGCGTTGATTGCCGGATCATCGGTTTCGCCTTCGACGCCACAGTTCCAACTGTTGTTGTCGTTGAAGCCGTCCATGTTGTTTTCGAGGTTGGCTTCGTTGTGCTTGTCGTTGTAGCTGACCATATCCGCCAGCGTAAAACCATCGTGCGCCGTGACGAAGTTGACCGACGCGATCGGTCCGCGATCGGGGTAGAGGTCGGGTGACCCCTGTATGCGCTGAACCATCTCCTCGACTTGTCCCTCGTCGCCCTTGATGAACTTGCGCGCCGCGTCGCGGTATTTGCCGTTCCACTCTGACCAGCGCCCGTAATGCGGGAACGCGCCGACATGGTACAAGCCGCCCGCGTCCCACGGCTCGGCGATCACTTTTGTACGACCGAGGATCGGGTCGTGCGCGATCATCTTCAGCAGCGGCGGGTCGCCAAGCGGCGCGCCGTTTTCAGCACGGGCGAGGATCGACGCAAGGTCGAAGCGGAAGCCGTCGACGTGATATTCTGCCACCCAGTAGCGCAGGCACTGCAGGATGAAGGCGATCACCGCGGGGTGATTGCAGTTGAAGGTGTTGCCCGTGCCGCTGAAATTGTAGTAATACCCTTCTGGCGTGAGCATGTAGAACGTCGAGTTGTCGATGCCCCGGAACGAGATCGTCGGACCATTCTCGTTTCCCTCGCCGGTGTGGTTAAATACCACGTCGAGGATGACCTCGATCCCGGCTTTGTGCAACGCCTTGATCAGCGACTTCAACTCGTTGATCTCACCGCCTTCGCCACCCGACGCGGCGAATCCCGCTTTCGGGGCGAAGAAGCCGATCGTGCTGTAGCCCCAGTAGTTCACCAGCAGCTCGCCGGTTTCCGGGTTCTCGCGCGAATGCTCGAACTCGTTGAAATCGAAGATCGGCATCAGTTCGACGCAGTTGATGCCGACATCCTTCAGGTAAGGGATTTTCTCGATCATCCCGGCATATGTGCCCGGCTGGCTGACGCCCGACGACGGGTGCTGTGTGAAGCTGCGGACGTGCATTTCATAAATCACGAGGTCTTCGATCGGCATGTAGAGCGGGGTGTCGCCTTCCCAATCGAACTCGTGCTTGATGATCCGCGCGCGGTACGGGTAGGGGTTGTCCTTGAGCGGGTTGGGCTGTTTCCAGACGCCGCGCCCCGTGATCGCCTTCGCGTACGGGTCGAGCAGGACTTTGTCGGGGTCAAACCAGTGACCCGCCTGCGGGTCGTAGGGTCCCTCCATGCGGAAGCCGTACTCGATGCCTTCGTAATCGAGATCGTAGACGCACATCGTGAAGACGTTGCCGACGCGGTATTCGTCGGGAAACCGGATTTCGGCGAAGGGGTGCTCCTCGCCTTGATGATAGAGGACGAGCGTGCAGCCCGTTCCATGATTTGAAAAAACGGAGAAGTTAACACCGTCAGCCGTGACAGTGGCTCCAAATGGCATCGGCGAGCCAGCGCCGATCGCGTAGTGTACCTGCTGCTGTGGTTCATGGACGTCGGCAGCGTTGACCATGTGATCTCCTGTGCGAGAGGTATGTAGATATGCAGATTGTTCGATGTGACAATCTGCATATCATTATAGCAGATTTAATAAATGGTGTGAGATCAGGCGCTTCTGGCGTGCCGCCGGACGCCGCGCAGACGGGTGTAAAGCTGCGCGTATCCCGCCGCCATGTGATCGGCGCTTAGGGTTCTCGCGCGCTTTTGCGCTCTGAGCGCCAGCGCCTGACGCAGCGGCGCGTCGTCAATCAACGCGTCTAGCGCCCGCCGGAGCGCGTCGTCGTTGTCCTGCGGGACGAACATCGCCGCGCCGTCCCACACTTCGCGCAGCGCCGGAATGCTCGTCAGGACAAGCGCGCAGCCGGACAGCGCCGCGTCGAGGATTGACACGCCGAACGGCTCATAACGCGCTGGAAGGGCGAAGATCGCCGCGCGTTCGTACCAGCGATCGAGGTCACCTCTCGCCAGAGTGCCGAGCAGATCGACGTTATGCAGCGTTTGGTGCAGCCCGGCGCGGCTGTTCTCACCGGCGATGCACACGCGCCAGCTGAGCAAGGGCGCGACGCGGTCGAGCGCGGCGAGGTTCTTGGCACGGTCGCCGGTCGCGCCGACGCCGAGGATGATCGGGTCTTTCTCCTGAGCCGCAAGCAGATCGCGTGAGCGCCCGGTCGGGATGACGTAGCTGAGCGGCAGCGATCCGTAGTACTGTTCGAGTTCGTTGAGCATGGCATAGGTTGGCGCGACGACGATGCTCGCGCAGCGCAGCCCGCGCGCAGCCCGGTCGCGGTAGCTATCCCACACGGCAGGGGCGTCCTCGCCGTTGACAGCCCACCACCACGACAGGGCGCAGGCATGCCCGCTGATGATCACCGGCGCGCGCCACGCCAGCGCGCCGTAAGCGTACTGGTGTAGGTGGATGACGTCCGCCTTGACGACTGCTTCCAGATCGCGCAGCCACTCGCCCGCCTTGCTGATGTCGCGCCAGCCATCAGGCATCCACTCGAGCTTGTAGGTGCTTTCGTACAGGCTCAAGCCGGGGATGCGGCGCGCTTCCCGGCGCTGATCCGCTGTCAGCGGCGCGCCCATCGTCGCCAGCGCGACTTCAATGTCATAGGTTTGCAGCGCCGTGATCAGATCGAGGGTGTGCTGCCATTGTTCGGTCACGACTGTGTCAGTCGTCATCAGGAGTCGCATTATCTTCCTATCCATTTCATCCACAGTCACGCTAAGGGTTTAATGTGAATAGTTATAAAGTAGTCGCGCCGCATGAGGGTGTAAATAGCGCTGAGGGGGTAACTTCTGGGTAACTAGTTGACTACCTTTCATTTCGCCTTCAGAGGAGGCCAGCTGTTAGGACTGAACATAGCCCACGAGAGGATTCCTCGACAAAAGACTATTTCAAGCAGGATTATGTGGTACGAAAGGCGTAGTAACTGCTGCAACTTTTGGGACTGCGAAATTTCCGTCGAATGCTATCTTTTCGTATAGCAAAACAGGCATTATCCTAAATTCACCGCAAACGATGGATGACTACATCGCCCTGAAGAAACACTTTTCAAAAGTTGGAGAAGGACGTCATGTCTGAAATCACGTATGCCTCTGACGAGATGGACACTCCCGCCAATTACCGGCACTGGAATCCATTCTCAGAAAAATACACCGGCGGTGATGCGCTCGTAACTGCCCTTGACGAGGGTTGGAAGGTGCGCGGGGTCGTCTTTCGACAGGAATTCTGGCTCGCGGGTGTTCGGCGCGTGTGCCTGTATCACATCGAGCTGGAACGCGGCGGCGAAACGCAGCGCATGGTTGTGCTGCAGAACCCGTATGTCAACCGCCTGCTCTACGGTTCGGACGCGCAGGTCGTGCTGATCAACCAGCGCAAGCAAACGAGCTTTGACCCGCTGTCGTAGGACACCGTTTGAATGCCTGCGGGGGATCGTGACGCGGCTATTGACAGCATGTTAGAAACATGGCAACATAAACTCTGTCACGGCGGGTCAAGGCGATCTCCCGTGACTATCGAACGCATAAGCGAAAGGGCAGACATGCACACCGACATCAGTACACCGGCTTGATCGTGGATCAACCCCGTTTGCTGATGCTGCTTTGTGTGTGATAGGCGGAGTTCCGCCGACACTGCCTAAGTCTGAATGCAGACGCTGCTGGGGGTTGTCCACCGGCGGCGTTTTTGATTCTCCGAAAAGCGCCGCGCCTTCTTTCATTCACATCGGCATACAGAAGGTGGTGCAGCCATGTTTTTAACCATCACAGGCATTACGAAAACTTACGGGATAGCCCCCGTCTTGAACGGCGTGTCGTTCTCGCTCAATGGCGGCGAGCGCGTCGGACTTGTCGGGGCGAACGGCGTCGGCAAGTCGACGCTGCTCAAGATCGTCACCGGCGAAGTCGCCGCTGATAGTGGGCATGTCGCGCTGTCGCCGGACTGCAAACTCGGCTACCTGCCACAGACCATCACGGGCGCTGACGACAAGTCGCTGGACACGCTGATCGCCGAGGCGCTGGCGCACATCCACGCGCTTGAACGGCGGATGCGCGCGCTGGAAGTCGAGATGGGCAGCGCCGAGGGCGACGCGCTCGACGCGATCCTGCGCGAATACGGCGACGCGAGCGATCACTTTGACCGCTACGGCGGCTATGAACTCGATTACCGGGTGGATACTGTGTTACAGGGGTTGGGCGTGGCGCACATCAACCGCGACCGCCCGTTTGCATCGCTTTCGGGCGGCGAGAAGGCTCGCGTCGGGCTGGCGATGCTGCTGCTTGGCGCGCCTGATGTACTGCTGCTCGACGAGCCGACCAATCACCTCGACTTCGCCATGCTGGCGTGGCTTGAGGATTACCTGAGTCGCTACCGCGGCGCGGCGCTGATCGTCTCGCACGACCGCCAGTTCCTCAACCGCACGGTCAACGCGATCATCGAGATCGACGAGCACACGCGGACGGCGCGGCGCTACGCCGGGAACTATGACGCCTATCTGGATGTCAAGACGCGCGAGCGCCACCAGTGGGAACTCGACTACCAGCGCCAGCAGGAAGAGATCAAGACGCTGCGGATTGCCATCAAGGAGACGGCGCATCGCAACTCGAACTACCGAGCGCACACCGACAACGACAAGTTCGTCATCAACATCAAGAAGGCGACCCACGACAACACGGTATCCAAGCGCATCCGCGTCGCCGAGGAAAAGCTGAAGCGCATCGAAGCCGACCCGATCCCCGAACCGCCCGATCCGCTGCGCTTTGAAGCGGATTTCGAGCCAGAAACGCTCAAGGGGCGCATGCCGCTGATTGTTGATGGGGTACGCAAGGTCTATGGCGACCGCGTCATCCTCGATGGCGTGAGCTTCACCGTTGGCGTCCACAGCCGAATCGCTATTGTCGGCGAGAACGGCGCGGGCAAGTCGACGCTGCTGCGTATTCTTGCGCGCGCCGAAACGCCGGACGCCGGTTCGGTCTACGTCAACCCGGCGGTGCAACTTGGCTATCTCGATCAGGAACGGCGGACGCTCGACCCCTCAGCGGATATTTTCGAGGCGTACCGCGTGGGGCTTGACGGACATGATCAGCAGTTGATGTCGATCCTGCTGCGGTCGGGGCTGTTCCGCTATGACGACCTGCGCGGCAAGGTCGGGCAGTTGAGCAGCGGGCAGCAGCGCAAGCTGCAAATCGCGCGGCTGATCGCCGTGCGGGCGAATCTACTGCTGCTCGACGAGCCGACGAATGACGTCAGCTTTGACGTGCTTGAAGGGCTGGAAGCTGCGATCCGCCAGTTTCCCGGTCCGGTGATCGCCGTGTCGCATGATCGGCGCTTCCTGCAGCAGTTCGGCGGCGAAGTCTGGGCAATGCGCGGCGGGCGGCTCGACAAGAACGTCGATCCGGCGGCACTGCACCTTGCCGAACGGGTGGGGTAATCTGACCCCACCCCCATCCCCACCCCGAATTCGGGGAGGGGAGCGAACAGTAACGTTTTTTATCCCCTCTCCCCGTTTGCGTGGGAGAGGGACAGGGCGACCACAGGTCGCACAGGGTGAGGGGTTTATGTTTTACATCGATCCGGGAGGGTTCATGGTCGGCGACGTGCTGGTCGTCGTCGCCCGCGATTCCATCATCTGCTTGAAGCGCTTCAGGTCGTCCTCGATCTGCACCTGTGGCTCTTCCCCAAGCAGCCGGGCAATCGCCGCACCGATCTGCCCGGCGGGCGGCACGTATTCGAGCGAAACATGAATCTCGGTTGCCTGACCACCCGGCAGCGTGTTAAAGCGGACAGAACCGGCATTGGCGACATGCGAGTCGGCGAGTGAGCGCCAGCCGATCAGCTCATTGCGCCGCTCGGTGATGATCTCGGCGTCCCACGATACATTCAACCCCGCGGGCGCTTTTGCCGTCCAGTGGGAGCGGCGTCCTTCCATCACTTCGACCTTCTCAAGATGCTTCATGATCTGCGGCAGGTTCTCAAAATTGCGCCAGTACGCGAAGACTTCCTCAACCGGACGGTTGACAGTCACCGACGCCTCGACGTGAATGCCCTGCTCGTGCGGCACGCTGACGCGCATCTTGTTCGTCTCGACGGCGGTATTCATGCCGAGCAGTCGGTACATCATGCAGTGTCCCGTCACGCCGCGCAGCAGCATGTAGCCGCCGGCGACGGTCATTAGGAAGCCGCGCAGGTCGCCGCGCCGGATTCCGGCGACGATCAGCGTCAAGCCGCTGGCAATCGACAGGTTGCGCTCCGGCTTGCTGACGTTGACATTGCTCATGTACTGCTGCGTGACTTGACGTTCTTCGTTCTTCGACGCGAGCGTATCATACATGGAACGATCGGATGTGGCGGTCATAAGATTCTCCTCTTGCGCTTTCAAGGGTGTTGAATCTGCGGGTTACGCACCCGGAAGCGTGTCGGATTTGGCACTGTTGACGCCGATCTTGTGGCGGTAGCTCATCTCGCCGCCGAGCCAGCCGGTGACGA
>JAEVZT010000373.1 GCA_023392115.1 Chloroflexota bacterium | reverse complement strand
GGGCAATTCAGCACCCGTTGTGCAACCTCTCGAATCCCCGGAAGCTGCGCGCATCCCCCCGTCAGCACGACGCCGGCGCGCAGCAGCCCGTCATAGCCGGAACGCTTGATCTCCGTCTGCACCATCTCGAAAAGCTCGGTCACGCGCGCCTCGACGACCATCGCCAAGTCGCCGTGCTTGACCTCGATCGGCGTACCTTCGCCGAACGGCTGGACGAGGAACGTCTCGTACTGGCTGACCGCCTTTTCCTGCGCGTGCCCGTACTGGACTTTGATCGCTTCGGCAACGTCAAACGGAACGTGCATCCAGTGGGTGATGTCGTTGGTGATCAGGTCGCCGCCAACGGCGATCACTGCCGAGTGCCACACCGTCCCCTCGATAAACATGGCGAGATCGGTCGTGCCGCCGCCAATGTCGACCAGCACCGTCCCCATTTCACGTTCTTGCTCGGTCAGCACTAGATCGCCGGATGCCAGCGGATTGAGGATGAAGCGATCCGGGTAGACGTGCGCGCCCTGCATCGCCTGTTCGAGATTGGCGACGCTCGTCGACGACGCGGTGATGATATGCACTTCAACTTCCAGACGGAAGCCGTGCATGCCGATCGGGCTGCGGACGTGATCGCCGCCGTCGAGCGAATACGAGCGCGGGATCACATGCAGGACTTCGCGGTTGTGCGGGATGGCAATCGCGCGCGCCGACTCGATCGCCTTGTCGACATCTTCACCGCGCACGCCGCGGCTGCCGACCAGCCCAACCGCGCCGCGGCTGTTGATCGACGCGATGTGACTGCCGGCGACGCTGACGAACGCCTGCCGAATTTCGTAGCCGCTGCTCTTTTCAGCCTTATGGACTGACGCCGAGATCGCGGCGGTCAGCTGTCCGATGTCGGTGACAACGCCCTTTTTCATACCCCGGCTCGGTTCAAGCCCCAAGCCGACGACGAAAATGTCGTCCGGGCGCACTTCTCCGACAATCGTGCAGATTTTCGTCGTGCCGACGTCAATTCCGACAACCAGATCATTCATAGCACTACGTCATCGCTCTGACAGCACCGAATACACCGGCGCATGTGGGTTCACGAGATTAACTTCGCTCAAGACAATGCCGCGCGACTGGCTGTCTTCTACGATTGCATTGTAGATCAGCAGCTTGAGCTGCATATCCGACCCGACGCCGAGCCAGACTTCCCAGCCGCGTTGATCATTGTAACCCAGACCCTTATCGGGATGGTAGCGCAAAAGCGCCACATCGGGCACAAGCGTACGCAGCTGAATCGTGCCCATGACGATCTGCGGGTCGATGCTTGCGCCAACACCGCCTTCAATCAGCGAATCCACCTGCACGCGCAGCAGATCGGGACGGTCTTCACGCTGCTGCATCACCCGCCCCTGCAAGTCGATCCATGACGCCGTGCCGTTCTGTTCCCAGACCAGCGCCGGTTCGCGCTCCTCGATGATCAGCGTGAGCATGTTGGGAGGCCAGCTGACATGAACCGTCGCGTTGGCGATCGTCGGCGAGCGCAGCAGTTCGTCGCGCACCTCCGCCGGGTCGATCCAGAAAACGTGCATGCCGGTAACGTTCGTCAGCGCAAAGATCTCGTTTGGCGTCATGTAGCGCAGCCCGCCAACCGAGAAGCTGGCGATATAGAAGGCATCCGCCGTGAAGAACAGCACCAGCACCGCGATCAGGCTTAGGATGATCAAACCGCTGAAGACGCGCGCCGTAATGAACGTGCGCCCGCGCGTACTGTGCTGCACCGGCGCGCGTTCCAGTTCAACAGCACTGCCCGCTCCCGGCGTGCGCCAGATAGCGGGTTCACGTGTGGAGCGGCGGCTTGTACGAAAACGAGACGTCATCGCAGTCAGAAAACCTCTACGCTGTTTGGGAATAATAACACGGGTTTGGGATATTCTCGACAAAGGTGGGTAATCTAAAACCGTTCTCCAACCATCTCGATTTCCGTCTCCAATAGGACGCCTGTTTGCCGCTCGACCGTCGCCTGAACATGGCGGATCAACGCGTAGTAATCGCTCGCCGACGCGCTGCCGGTGTTGATGAAGAAGTTGGCGTGAACCGGCGACACCTGTGTCCCGCCGATGCGGTAGCCTTTCAACCCGGCAGACTCGATCAGCCGTCCGGCATAATCCCCCGGCGGATTCTTGAAGATGCTGCCGAGACTCGCGCCCGGCGGCTGCGTCCGCTTGCGGTAGGTGACGAACTCGTCGATCTTGGCGCTGCTCTGCGCCGGTTCACCGCGCGACAGCCTGAGCGTCGCCATCAGGACGAGGAAGCGGCGATCAGCGCGCTCTTTCAGGGCAGACGAGCGGTAGCCATAATCGAGATCGACATTGGTTAGCACGCGGACGCCCCCCGGCTCAAACAGCGTGGCGCTGTAGACGCACGCTGCCATATCGCCGCCGTGCGCGCCGGCATTATTGACCACCGCGCCGCCGATCGTTCCCGGCACGCTCGCCGCCCACTCGAAGCCTGCGAAGCCGCGCGAGGCGCAGCGGCGTGCCAGTATCGTCAGCTTGTAACCGGACGTGACGACGACTTCAGTTTCTTTAAAAGCCGCTTCGGCGACTTTGTTGATGACGACAAGCCCGCGAAAACCGTAATCCGACACGAGCACGTTCGCGCCGCCGCCGAGGATGCGCAGCGGCATGTCGGCTTCCCACGCCGCCGACACGACATCACACAATTCGCGCGTCGACTCGTGAGCGACATAGACGTAATCCGCAGCGCCGCCAAGCCGCGCCGCCGTGTATTTGGCGAGCGATTCATCGCGCAGCAGCCGTTCGGGGTGCGGGACGTTGATCATAAGCCCTTCGCCCGCAGGTACGCCTCGCCGATCTTCGGCGCGTCACCGGCGCTCATGATGACGATCGCGGCGGGCGGCTCGACGCGATCGAGCAGCAGCGCCGCCGCTTCGTCGAGCGTCGGCGCGTGATACTTGTCGGGGTGATCGAGCGCCGCGACGAGATCGGCGGCGGTCACGTCGGCGCGAGGCTGCTCGCGGGCAGCGTAAATATCGGTCACGACGACGTGATCGGCATCACCGAACGCGCCGAGATAATCATGCCACAGCGCCTGAGTCCGGCTGTAGGTGTGCGGCTGCCAGACCGCCCAGATCGCGCGGTCGGGGTAGCGCGCGCGCGCCGCTTCGAGCACAGCGCGGATCGCCGTCGGGTGATGAGCGTAGTCGTCAATCACGGCAACGCCGTTGACCTCGCCGCGCAGTTCAAAGCGCCTGCCCGTCCCAGCGAAGGTTGACAGCGCCGCCGCCGCTTCGGCGAACGGGACACCGACGAACATCGCCGCCTTGAGCGCTGCCAGCGCGTTGAGGACGTTGTGCCTGCCGGGGATCAGCAGGTGGATGCTGCCGAGCGCTTCGTCACCTTCGCTCACACGGAAGCTGTAGCCGCGTTCGCCGGCTACAAGATCGCTTGCCCGAAGCTTGGCGAACGGCGAGTCGATGCCGTAGTACGCTTTGTCCACGCTGCTGACGGTTTCGCCGAGCATCAGCGCGCCGCTGTCGTCGGCGCAGGCGATCATCACACCGCCCTCGTCGACCAGCCCGGCGAAATGCGCGAACGAGCGGATCAGGTCGCCTTCGGTCGGGAAGAAGTCGGGGTGATCCCACTCGACGTTGGTCACGACGGCGATGTGCGGGCGCAAGCCGTGAAACATGTTGTCGTACTCATCGGCTTCGATGACGAACGCGCTCCCCGCACCGACTCCGGCATTCTGTCCGGTCGTGCTCAGCGTTCCGCCGATGATGTAGCTCGGATCGCGCCCGGTTTCGATCAGGATGTGGGCGATCATGGCGGTCGTCGTCGTGTTG
>JAEVZT010000358.1 GCA_023392115.1 Chloroflexota bacterium | reverse complement strand
GCGTCACCTCTTGAATCAACGCGACGTGCGCGCACCCCCCGCCCTTCTGCTTACCGCCGTAGCGCAACCGAAGGAACAGTTCTTGCAGTTTGCCCATGCCCGGCTCTCCCGATTTGCCTTGTGTTCGATGCCGATCCGCGCCCCGTCCGCCGCTTACTGCGCCGTCGGCACGAGCAGATCGGGGCGGTCGGTGGTAACGCCGTTAACGCCAACCCACTTCAAGACATAAGCAATCAGCGGCGAATTGCACGTCCAGACGAGGATCGTCCGCCCGCTCTGTTTCGCCTGCCAGATGAGCGGCAGGTCGAGCAGGGCGCTGCTCCAGTGAACGTCGATATACTTGGCGCTCGGCACAGCATCAACCGACTCGATGCGCTTCCACAGCGCGCCGACGGCGATATCTGGCGCGATTTCGCTAAAACCGCGCAGCCATGCGAGGTCGAACGAGATAATAACGACGCGCGACTGCGCGTTGTATTCGCGGAGTTCAGCCGCCAGTTCTTCGGCGATACCGGGGTAGATCTGCGGGTCTTTCACCTCGATGCACAGCATCAGATCGTTTTCGACAATGAACGTC
Source organism: Chloroflexota bacterium (assembly GCA_023392115.1). Taxonomy (GTDB): domain Bacteria; phylum Chloroflexota; class Anaerolineae; order Aggregatilineales; family Phototrophicaceae; genus Flexifilum. The sequence goes on along the minus strand of JAEVZT010000358.1, from coordinate 6,867 downwards.
AGTACGTCCGACAGGCGCGGCACAGGTTCGCCGGCGTACTTTTCCATCCCCTTCGAGGCGTCGAGCTGCGCAACTTGCTCCCAGTCCATCTCGCCGATGCTGCCGCTGCCGTTCGTCGTGCGGTCAGCGGTCGCGTCGTGCATCACGACCAGCACACGATCGCGCGTCCGCTGAATGTCAACTTCGAGCCAGCCAGCGCCAAGCTGGTGCGCCAGCTTCAGCGACGCCATCGTATTTTCGGGCGCGAGTCCTGCCGCGCCGCGATGCCCGACGATGAAATACGGATCATCCTTGCGCCGGTTCTTGAGGAGCAAGGCAGCAGTCAGCACCACCAACAAGAGAAACGCACGACGATTCACGGTTCACTTCACCTTTGCTGCGCCAATTGGCGAAACGCTACTTATCGCGCGTCAGCGCGAAACCACGCAGGAAACTCTCTTGCAGCAGCAGGAACACGATCAGCGGCGGGATCGAAGCGATGACGGCTGCCGCCAGTGCAACACCCCAGTTCCCCTGATCGAGCGCGTTATTCGTAATGCCCTTCAGCGCGACCTGCACCAGCTGCCGGTCGTTGCTGTTCATCACCAGCAGCGGCCACAGGTATTGATTCCACACGCCGATGAACTGAATCATCGCCAGCGCGCCGATCACGTTCCACGAGATGGGGATCAGCACGCTCCACAGGTAGCGCATAGGACCCGCGCCGTCGATCTGTGCCGCGTCTGCCAGTTCAGACGGGATATTGGCGAAGTGCTGGCGGAACAGAAGCGTCCCGGTCGCGCTGGCGATGAACGGCGCGACTAACGCCTGAAACGTATCCGTCCAGCGTATCTGCCCCATGAAGCGATACAGCGCGACGATCAGAATGTCGGTTGGCATCATCAGCGTCAGCAGCACGAACATGAACAGGAAGCCTCGCATGGGAAAGCGGAAATAGACGAACGCCATGCCAGCCAGCAGCGACGTGATCGTCTTGCCGGCGGTCACGGCAAGCGCGACCAGCACCGTATTCGTCATCAGCCGCGCCAGATTGCCCGTCTCCCACGCTTCCTGATAGTTTGCAAACGTTTGGTTGCCGATAGCGAAATTCGGCGGGTACGCCATGATCTGCCCGAGGTTCTGCGTCGACTTGAGGATCGAATAGAGCATCGGGAAACCGACGATCAGGCATGCGGCGATCAGCGAAAGGTGCGTGAAGTATTTCGGTCGGGAAAGGGTTCTCAAGATACCGTTACTACGCATTGTACGTAACCCCCCGTTCCGTCGTACGGAACTGCATAATAGTGAGACCGGCGACGAGGATGAACAGCAGGACTGACTGCGTTGCCGCCATACCCGGGTTATGGTTCACACGAAGGTCGCGGTAAAGGTTGTAGATCAGCACCGTCGTCGAGTTCTGGGGACCCGGACCTGACAGAATGTCGATCGTCCCGAAAAGGTCGAAGAAGGAATAGGTGAGATTGGTGATGACGAGGAAGAACGTGATCGGCGACAGCAGCGGCAGCGTCACATGGCGGAAGCGTTTCCAGCGTCCCGCACCGTCAATCGACGCCGCTTCAAGCAGCTCGGTGTTGATGTTTTGCAGCCCCGACAGGAAGAAGATGATGTTGTAGCCGAGGTTTTTCCAGATTGACGCCATAATGACCAGAAACGGCGTCAGGACAGGGTCGCCGAGCCAGTTCGGGCGCGTCTGGAAAATCAGGTTCCAGAAGTAATTGACGACGCCAACCACCGGGTTGAACAAGAACAGAAAAATCACGCCGACGATCGCGGGCGAAATCGCGTAGGGCAAAATCAAGAGGGTGCGGTAGAGTCGAATGCCGCGCACCTTCTGATTGGCGAGCATGGCGAACGCCAGTGAAATCGTCAAGCCGCCGAGCACGATCGCGCCAGAAAAGCCCAGCGATCGGAGCAGCACGACGAAATACGTGCCCCTGAAGACCAATCCACGTTCCGTCTGCTGAATCTGCAAGTCAAGCAGGCGTTCGTAATTCCGAAGCCCGACCCATGTGAGGTCAATGCCGTTCGGCGCGGCTTGGTAGAAGCTGAGGTTGAAGGTGTTGATAATCGGGTAGTAGAGAAATAGCACGAGAATGATGAGTGTCGGCAGCAGCAGTATGAACGGAAGCCACCGATTACGAAAAATCGCCTGCATTGTTGTTTCCCTCGCTTAAGCTATCTCGCCGGTGGGATAGGTTCGCGCACGCTTCGACCGCGTGAGAAGGTGATACAAAAACGGGCGAGCCGTTTAGACCCGCCCGTATACTCTATTATCGCGCGATCGTTATTTGCGTGCCACGAACCTGCTTATTCCGGCAAACGGCTGTTGTAATCCGCCAATGCTGCGTCGGCTTGCGCCTTCGCGTCTTCCAGCACTTGGTCGATGTCGCCGCCCTGAACAACTGCCTGAATCGCCTGCTCGGTGATCACGCGAATCTGCGGGAACGGACCCATGATCGCGCCGGCGGTCGCCGAAGTCACCTGCGCGTCAGCCAACTGGTTGACCGCCGTCACCTGACCGGGGCGTTCTTCGAACCAGCCCTGCTCGCGCAGCAGTTCCTGCGCGCCGAGGGTATCCGGCAGGTAGCCGGTACGCTGATGCCACAGCGCCATCTGTTCGGGTTCGAGCAGCCACTTGATGAACTCGACCGAAGCGCGGTTTTCTTCTTCGGGGTGACCTGCGCCGATCCACAGGCTCGCGCCGCCGATGATCACGCCGACGCGCTCAACATCCCCGTTCGACGGGAAGTAGCCCGTACCGAGTTCGAAACCTGCCGTCTCCGCGCCGGTCGTGAACGTGCCGAGCGCGCCCGTGCTCTCGATGATCATCGCTGCCTGTTCGGCAATGAAAATCTGGTTCGCGCCCTGATTGTCGTGCAGCCTGCCGGTGTAAACCCAGTAGCCCTGATCATTGATGTCGCGCCAGAATTCCATGATGTTGCGCGCGGCATCGCTGGTCAGGTTCGTCTCGGTCGCACGACCATCACGACCGTTGCCGTTGTTCGCCAGTTCCTGACCCTGAATCGCCATCCACTGCTCGAAGTACCAGCCGTAGATCTGCGCGCTCAGGCAGTACGGGGCAACGCCGGCTTCCATAATCACCGCGCAGTATTCCTGAATTTCCTGCCACGTTTCCGGCGGATCTTCCGGATCAAGCCCTGCCGCCGTGAACATGTCTTTGTTGTAGTAGAACAGCGGCGTCGAGTTGTTCCACGGCACCGAATTCAGTTTGCCACCCACCGAGAAGTAGCTGATCAGCGGCGGCAACACGTCTGCCTTGATCGCTTCCAGTTCCTCAGCCGTCAGAAGGTCTTCGACGGGGGTAAAGAATCCGGAGTCAATGGCGAGGGGCGTGCCGAGGTCGAAAATCTGGGCGATGTTCGGACCTTCACCCTGCCCTGCCGCCTGAATCACAGCGTTGAGGGTATCGTCATAGCCGCCCTTGTTCTGCTCGACGACGACGATATCAGGATGTGATTCGTTAAACGCGGTGACCAGTTCCGTGACCGCCGCGCCGTTCGTGCCGGACATGGCGTGCCAGAAATCGATCTGCACCGGTTCCTGCGCAGACGTGAACCCGCCCATCCCAAGCAGGAGGACGAGCATCACGCTGCTTACCAAAGCCACTATACGGGAGTTGCGTGTTCTCATAACATCATCCTTAAGTGTGCGAGCTACTAGGTTACATATTACCTACATCCAAAGAGTAGCGAATTGATCGTGCAAATGCAACAGTTGCAGTCGTCGGTTTGCACAGACTCGCAGAAAACGTTTCGATTTATGCCGCTGGTGCTGCCACTGTACCCGGACACATCGGTGCATCGTCAGGGATGTCGTACTGCACGCGCTCCTCGGCGCTCAACTCCAGCGGTTGACGCGCGCAGAACATCGCAATCACGTCTTCAAGATCGACGCGCCAGACGTAGACGCGATCCGTCAGTTCACCACCGGTGACCACATACTCGCCGTCCGGCGAAAACTCTGCCCAATAGAGATCAGTTCCATCCACCGGCTCCAATGTGCGTATCGTCTTACCGGTTGCCACGTCCCAAATCCGCGCCGTGCCATCCCAACTTGAACTCACCATGCGCGTCCCATCCGGCGAGAACATCACCGTCCATAGGGAAGCCTTATGCTCCGTAAGCGTGTGCAGCTTGTCGCCGGTTGTAATATCCCAAACATGGAGCAGCCCATTCACATCTGCCGCCGCCACGAGGCGACCATCAGGCGAAATGTCGGCGTAGGGGGTCGGCGCGCCCCCCACAAGGACGCGTAGTTCTTCGGCTGTGTTCGCATTCCAGATGCGCACCGTTCCGTCTGAACTCGTCGTCACCAACAGTTCCCCATCGCGTGATAGGACAGCGCTCGACGTTACCCCTTCGTGTCCCCGAAACAGCTGAAGCTGCTGCCCCGTCGCCACATCCCACGTTCGCGCAGTGGCGTCAAAGCTGGCACTCGCGAACCGCGTCCCATCCGCCGAAAATTCGATGAAATTCACTAGTTCGCCGTGCCCGGCAAATTCTCGGACAACTTCCCCTGTGTTCGCATCAAGCAGATAGATTATGAAATCGCGCGTATTGCGATTCGGTTCAAGCGAAGCAATGATGTAACGCCCGTCCATAGACACGTCCATCGTCCGTATCGGCAGGTCATAAGTAATCATCGGCTCACTGCTGTCTTCAGTCAGACTCCACCGGGAATATTCTCCAAACCCGCCGACATAGAGACTCTCCCCGTCAGGCGCAAAACGCGGAAGGAAGGTTTGATTGGGTGAGTAGAAGCCGCCAACGATGGTACGAGGTTCTTTGGGAAAGTTTAGGTCATAGATGTCGACAACTTCGAAATAAGGAAGGAGGAGTTCGCTGCCATCTGGCGAAATATCAAGCGTATCGATGAGACCGCTGGTCACGTAACGTCCGATTTCACGCCCGGTCTGAAAATCCCACTGGATAGCCGTACCCGACGCGTCGCCGGTGATCACGAAGTCCCCGCCAGTATCGTAGTCCGCATTCAAAATCCTTGCGTCGTGCCCTTCGAACTGTGCATGCTGCGTGCAGGTCTCAAGATTCCAACTGTAGGCAATATTTTCCTCAGTGGCAATGACCGCATACGGCAAGCGTTCTGACCACCAGAACATAGTGAACGGTGACGCATCAGCTTCGAGCACTGTACACAGCGTTTCGCCGGTGTCGGCATCCTGCAAATAGATTCCTGTTTCCGAATCCCTGAGGATGAACTGCGTACGCTCCGTTGGGAAGACAATCCCCATCACCGACGCGCCGTTCTCGGTGGTCGCGGGATACTGCCTCAACCGTGCACCCGTAGCAGCGTCCCAAATTTGAAATACATCATTAGTCATCGCGATGAGCTCTGTGCCATCCGGTGAGAAGTAGATCATCCGCACATTGTCCCGGTGGACAAAAGCGCGTACCTCTTCCCCGGTTGTCGTATCCCACAGATACACAACAGGACTTTCTCCCGCCGTTGCCAGCGTCCTCCCATCGGGCGAAAAGCCAGCCATAACAACGATCGATTCCACAGGAATGACTAGTCGCTCCTCTCCAGTCTCAGCATCCCAGATTCGGATACCACCTTCTGAAGTGCCCGCGACGAGCTTTCCATCCGGCGAATACGCCACGGTAAAAAGCTCATACTGAAATCCGGTCAAACGGCGCCGAACGAGACCTTCACTGCTCGCCCGCAGCAGCATCATGTCGGCTTCCGGCGCATAGCCATAGGCGAGACTGCGAAGCGCCAGCGCCATGCCGACGTGTCCGCCCGCGCCATCGTCCATCGCCTCGTTGGCAGCGAGGTACAGGCGCTGCTGCTCGGCGCGGTTGAAGTTCTCCTCGGCGATCGCCTGCTGCGTGGCGCGCAGGCGGGCTTCGGTCGATGCTGTGTTGGCACTGGAAATGGCGACGCCGCTCAACAGCAGCGCACCGATCACCGCCGCCGCCAGCACCCCCACTAGCAACCGCAGCCGGTGCGCCGACTGTTTGGCCATCTGCAGTTCGCGCGCCTGCCGCTCGCGTTCTCGGCTCAGGGCGCGTTCGTGCTCGGCGGCGCTGGCGTCGATGAATGCCCGTTCGTCGGGTGTCAGCAATACGCTCGACTGCGCCGCCAGCGCTTCGAACTGTTCCAGTCGCGCGCCGGATGCGAGAAAGCTCGGGTCTTGCACGGCGTGCCATTCCGCCGCCGCATGCGCCAACCGCCGCTGCAACCGGATCTCGTCCCGGCTCGCGTCCAGCCACTCGCCCAACTGCCCCCACTCGCGGATCAACGCCTCGTGGGCGATCTCCACCGTTGGACTGCGCGTCAGCGGGTCGCGGTCGACCGTCAGCAGCCGGTACCCGGCGAACGCGTTGATCACCTCCTCCATCGTCCCGTCGCCGTCGAGCGCGTTCAGTTCCGCCAGCAGGACGCGCCGCCGCGTGTCCTCCGTCCCCTCCCCCAGCGTCACCAAACGCAGGAACAACTGCCGCGCCGCCGCCTGTCCCTCGCCGCTGAGATTGGCGTACAGCTCGTCCGCCCGCCGCGCCAGCGCCCCGGTCACACCACCGCCTTCCTTGTAAGCGGCGCTCGTCAAGACCAAGCCCTCGCACCGCTCAAACAATTCCGTCAGCGCGTACTGCAACAGCGGCAGCCCTCCCGGCTGCTCCCCGACCTCGTTGATGATCGTCGCCACCAGTCCACGCTCAAACTGCACCCCCGCGCGCTCCGCCGGACCGACGATTGCCTGCTCCAGCTCGCGTGCCGTCATTGGCAGGACGAGTTCGGTATGCGTCCGCACCAACTCCGCCAAGCCGGGATAGAGCAGCGGTCGGTCGTAGAAGTCCGCTCGCAAAGTCACGATCACCCGCACGCGTC
>JAEVZT010000345.1 GCA_023392115.1 Chloroflexota bacterium | reverse complement strand
ACCGACAGCACGTCGACATTGCAGTCGTCGGCGATCTGGATGACGTGCGGCAGCGCCTTGAGCCCGCGCTTGGCGAAATCGATGATCTGCCCGGCGCTGATTTCGAGCGTCTCGCTGGCTTCGCCCTCGCTGAGTTCATGCCGTTCATAGGTCGCCCGCGTGACGCCGGGCACCGCAGCCTTGATCTGTTCGAGCAGTCCTTCGGGGATGAGCTGCGCGCCGACGTTGAAGACCAGCCGGTCTTCCTCGCCAACCTTTCGAATCAGCTCGCCGACCGTGCCATTCGCAATCACTTCGCCGTGATCGATGATGGCGACGCGATCGCTGATCTCCTGCACTTCTTCCATCAGGTGCGAGGTGTAGAGGACGGTCATGCCCATTTCACGGCGCAGGCGTTCCACCGTGTCGAGGATGCGGCGGCGGTTCTGCGGGTCAATGCCGACCGTCGGCTCGTCCATGTAGATCAACTGCGGCTTGTGCAGCAAACCAATGCCGATGTTCACCCGGCGTTTCATGCCGCCGGAGAAGTTTTCGACTCTGTCATTCTGGCGATCCTTGAGGTCGATGAAGTCGAGCACTTCGTCGGTTCGCCGCTTGAGTTCAGCACCCCCCAGACCGTACATTTTGCCGAAGAACTCGAGGTTCTGGCGGGCGGAAAGCTGCATGTAAAGGGCAATCTCTTGCGGCACGACGCCGAGCAGCCGTTTAGCTTCAAGCGGCTGCTTGGTGATCGAGTAACCGCCGATCGTCGCGTCGCCGCGAGTTGGTGTCAGCAGTCCGCTAATCATCGAGATCGTCGTCGTCTTGCCCGCGCCGTTCGGTCCGAGCAGGCTGAAGATTTCTCCGCGCCGAATGTCCAGATTGACATCGTTGACGGCGAAGAACTTCTCGCCGTTGTCGCGCTTGAACTCCTTGCTCAAGCTTCTGACCTGCACCATGTTCTCTTGCATTAGGCGTTCCCCCTTAGGTAGCCGCTTACATCTACAACGTACTACGTGAATACGCGGCGATAGTTTCGGGATTGTCGGTGTTGGGGATGGTAAGAGAACGGCGCAGACCGCCGCTTAGTGCCGTGTACAACGGCGGCAGACCCGCCGGTTCGTGCGCCCGCTAGAACTCGACGTACCGCTTCCAGACTTCAGGTCCACTGCCGATGGCGATCACCAGATAGCTGGTGCGCGGGGTTTTCGGTTCCCAGCGGAGCTTCATACCGGCTTCGTGCGGCAGTTTATCTCCCTTGCGGTGATTGCAGTGATAGCACGCGCACGCCGTGTTCCCCCACAAATCCTTGCCGCCGCGCGACTTCGGGACAATGTGGTCAACGGTGAAGTCGGTCTTCGTCAGCATCTTGCCGCGCACTGCCGTTCCGGGCTGCGCCGCGCAGTAGATGCAGGTATAGTTGTCGCGCACGAGGATGCCGCGACGGCTCCAGTGCGCCTTGCGGCGCGGCACGTTCACATAGGATCGCAGCGCGATCACCGACGGCACGGGGTAGCGATCGCGCACAGTGCGGAGAAAGTCGCCGGTCTGCTCGACGACGATCGCCTTTTCCGCCAACAGTAGATTGATCGCGCGGGGGATGGTAATTACCGACAGGGGTTCCCACGTCTTCCCGTTGAGAAGCAGAACCCGCCCATGTAATCCGCTCGTCACACTCCACCTCACCGGACGCGTGATTTTTTGCACAACATGACAATTATACAACGGAATGCAAACTGATGTGCTACGCCTGAAGGGGCTTTAATAGGCTCTTTAACAACAAAAGGACGAGGGAACCCGCCAACATCCCTGTTCCGCGCCGGGTTCCCTCGTCCTTGTTCCCTGTCTACCGTTAAATCGTGCGCTGTCTTGCCGTTACTCAGTTTGCCCGCTAACAATAAGCCCCGCCCAGTGTGCTTCGATTTGCTGTCCATTGCTGTACGTTTCTGTTCGGTCGTGGGGCTTCACGACCGCTTGCTCATACTGCCAACGAGCGTCCGGTCGTCAAGCCGATAGGCTGTTTCCGTTATGTGGTTGTCACACATGCCTGTCTCGCCTTTCCGCCGGTGCGCTCGTCGCGTTTCCGACTTTGCTAGAACAGCGACCACAGTCGCGTCCAGAGCGGCGTGGAGCGGCGGCGACGGCTGGTACTGCGTTCGACTTCGCGTGCGAGCCGCTGTTGTTTCGCCTTGCGCTCCAATTCGCGCTGCTTGTCCTTGAACATTCTGAAATCAGTGTGCTGCAAGTTCATGAGGTTTTCCCCTCGTTGTTGCGCTGCTAGTGACATGACTGGCGCTCGTCGGGCTGTACTTCTCAGCCCCCGCAGTTTCGCCCGTTACGACGACTTGCGTACCAGACTCAACCCTGCATCCCGTTCGGAATTGTTGGCTTCTATCTCCAACATCGTCTCTCGTGCCGTGTACATGATTTCCCGCAGCCAGCCGATCAGTTCCGCGTTGCTGAGTGTCGTGACCGACCGGACTGCGCCATCGGCGGCGGCGCTGTGCAGTTCGTCGAGCGCCTCCGCCAAGCTCGAGAGCCGGGCTTCGTTGTAGAGCAGTTGTAAGTTGGGTTGAGGTGTCATTCGTTTACCTCGCTTGCTGCTTAACGCAAATAAAAAGGGCGTGAGACTTTGCTGCTGTCAGTCTCACGCCCTTTAAGGGAACCCTAGTGGGGTCAGGAGTATCAACCGCTAAGGCGTACTCCTTGATCGTAAGACTGTCCTAACCGATAAACCGCGCCACCCGGCAGGCTGTTCACAACACGCACGGCGGCATCAGCCGACTCGCAGCCGGCTTCCTGCGCGAATCCGAATCCTTTCGCGCGGGCAGCAGGCAGAATCGTCCCCTGATCGAACCAACCGAACGTGAGGTGAAGCAGCGTGCGCGTCATCATCTAGGCACCCCGCTCCACGACTGTCTGGTCGAGCATGGCGAGGATGCTCTCGCCCGTGATGAACACACGACGCATCCCAAAGGGCTTGCTGACGCGCAGATGCCCGTTCTTGACAAGGCGCTTCAAAGTGCTGAGGCTAATGCCCAGCGCTTCGGCGGCTTCCTGTCGGGAATACACCGCTCCGGGTTCGATTCTCGGCTTGAGTGATGTGCTCATCGAATCCTCCAATTCTCCCCCACCGTGGCGGGGGACGTGCGCGTAACGAGTCCTAACGGAGTCGTTCGCGCGCGCTGATGTGTTCTATCGGGTTTGCCTGTTGCATCCCGTTCACATCCATTCTGAACCGTACACAACGCGTGATCGGCGTACATGCCTTCTCATACGCATGGACAGAATATCACGGTTTGAAAAGCATGTCAAGCAGCCCGAATTAGCTTTAACAAGGTTTAATGGTTCAACTGGGGTCAGGACTTGACAGCCCGCGCTTTCCGCCGTCATAATACGAACTGTAAAGGCGATGCCGGAGACAAGTACGCGAGTCCAGCAACCGACAGGGAGCCAGCGCCGTAGACTGAGAGCGCGGCAGGAAGCCCTCGCCGAAATTCCCTCCGACCGTGCGATCGCACACGCCGACGGGTGAAGGGCACGTTCAGCGCCTGCGTAGTCCGCTCCGCACTGCCTCGCGTCAGTAGGCTCAAAGAGTGGGCTGGCTTTGACCAGCCAATAAGGGTGGTACCGCGGGAGATTCAACGCTCTCGTCCCTAATGCTGTGGGACGCGGGCGTTTTGTTTTTGGGAGAGAGCCGTATGCAGGAACAACTCGACAAGGTTCAGCAGGAAGCGCTGGCGGAGCTTGAGAGCGTCACTCACAGTGTGCCGCTGCGCGCGTGGGAACTCAAGTATCTAGGCAAGAAGGGCGCGGTGACGGAACTCGTCCGCAGCGTCGGCACGCTGCCGAAGGAACAGCGCGCCGACTTTGGCAAGCGCGCCAACGAGGTCAAGCAGGCGCTGACGCAGGCTTACGCCGAGCGCGAATCGCTCGTGCAGCAGCAGGAACTGGCGCGCGACCTCGAGCTTGGCGCGATCGACGTGACGCTGCCCGGTCGGCGCGAACCGGTCGGCGGGCTGCACCCGTCGACGCGGACGCTGCGCGAATTCTACGCCATCTGGGCGGAAATGGGCTTTCAGGTTTACCGCAGCCGCGACGTCGAAACCGACGAGATGAACTTCGAGCTGCTCAACATTCCGCAGCACCACCCCGCCCGCGACATGTGGGATACCTTCCACACGACGACGCCGGGCGTCGTCCTGCGGACGCACACCTCGCCGGGGCAGATCCGCGCCATGCACGAACTGGGCGGCGACGGCACGCAGCCGATCCGCGTCATCCTGCCGGGGATGTGCTACCGCTACGAGCAGGTGTCGGTTCGCAGCGAAATCCAGTTCCATCAGGTCGAAGGGCTGGCGATCGGCAGGAACATCCGCCTGAGCGACCTCAAGGGCACGATCGCCGAGTTCGCGCGGCGCATGTTCGGCGACGACAAGCAGGTGCGCTTCCGCAGCTCGTACTTCCCGTTCACCGAACCGAGCATGGAAGTCGACGTCGAATGCCTGCTGTGCGGCGGGACGGGCTGCGCCATGTGCAAGCACACCGGCTGGCTCGAAATCGCCGGCTGCGGCATGGTACATCCGGTCGTCATGCGCAACGGCGGCTACGATCCGCGCGAGTGGAGCGGCTTCGCCTTCGGCATGGGCGTCGAGCGCATGATCAACCTCAAGTACGGCGTCAAAGACATCCGCTACTACTGGGGCAACGATCTACGGTTCCTTGAGCAGTTCTAGCAAAGAAGGTATCTCACATGCTCGTACCTGTATCGTGGTTGAGAGAATTCGTCGACATCGACGTGCCGATCGAGGCGCTGGCGGAGCGCATGACCGCGGCCGGCATGGAAGTCGAACACATTCAATACATCGGCGTGCCGCAGCAGTTCGTCGAAGGCGTGCGCCAGCCGATATCCGATCATCTCGTTTGGGATCGTGAAAAGCTGCTGCTCGGCGCGATCCGCGAAGTTAAGGCGCACCCGAACGCCGACCGTCTGGTACTGGCGATGGTCGACTACGGCGGCGACGAACTCGAACAGTGCGTCACCGGCGCGCCGAACCTGTTCCCGTATAAGGACAAGGGCGCGCTCGAAAAGCCGCTGTGGACTGCCTTCGCCAAAGAGGGCGCGGAAGTCTGGGACGGTCACAGCGCCGAGCCGAAGCGCATGATCCTTAAGGAGAAACCGCTGCGCGGCATCCCGAACCGGAGCATGGTCTGCTCGGAAAAGGAACTCGGCATCTCGGACGAGCACGAAGGCGTGATCCTGATGCACGAAGACCCCGGTTTCCCGCCGGGGACGCCGCTTCAGGACGTGCTCGGCGACGCGATCCTCGACGTGTCGCTGACGCCGAATCTGGCGCGCGCGTACAGCATCCTCGGCATTGCGCGCGAGATCGCCGCGCTGACCGGTCGGGAACTGCGCGAGCCGTCGTATGAGATCGTGGCTGAAGGCGATCCGATTGAGGGACAGGTGGCGCTCGAAATCCGCGAGCCGTCGCTCAACCCGCGCTTCACGCTGACGCTGATCCGCGACGTGACGGTCAAGCCGTCGCCGGAGTGGATGCAGCGCCGCCTGCGGCTTGTCGAGCAGCGCCCGATCAACAACATCGTCGACGTGACCAACTACGTCACGTTCGAGATTGGGCAGCCGCTCCACGCCTTCGACTACGACAAGCTGTGCGAACGCGCCAGTGGCAGCACGCCGAAGATCATCACGCGCCTGCCCGAAGCGGGCGAAACGCTGGAAACGCTCGACGAGGTCAAGCGGACGCTTGAGCCGCACAACATCCTCGTCACCGACACGGCGGGCGTCTTGAGCCTCGGCGGCGTCATCGGCGGCGCGGAGACGGAGATCAGCGAGACGACCCGCAGCGTCCTGCTCGAGTCGGCGAACTGGAACTTCATCAACATTCGCCGGACGATGCAGTCGCAGAAGGTGCAGACCGAAGCGGGGCTGCGCTTCAGCCGCGGCGTGCATCCAAGCTGGGCGCGGCGCGGCGTTGAGCGCGGCATCGAGCTAATGCGTCAAACGGGCGGCGGCACGATCGCGCGCGGCGTGATCGACGAATACCCGCTTCAGCCGGAAACCGTCGTCGTTCAACTGCCGCTGGCGGAAATTCGCCGCCTAACCGGCGTCGACTTCACGCTTGAACAGGCGGCGGACGTGCTGACGCGCGGCGGCTTCACCGTCCAAATGCAGGACGACAGCCTGAGCGTCGGCGTGCCCGACACGCGCCTCGACATCGGCACGGGGATCATCGGCGAGGCGGACTTGATCGAGCAGATCGCCCGCATCTACGGCTAAGGCAGAATCCCGACGACGAGCATCGCCGACGCCATGCCGCCGCAGCGCTCCAATCCTGAGCTGACGCTTGAGGAAAGTACGCGCGATCTGCTGGTGGCGCTCGGTCTGCGCGAGATCATCAGCTACCGGCTGACGACGCCCGAACGCGAAGCGGCGCTCGTGCCGCCGGAGCAGCCGTCGTCGCTGCCGATCGCCGATTACATCACGCTTGCCAACCCGATTTCGCCGGACAAGACGGTGATGCGCCATACGCTGCTGACCAACCTGATCGAGACGGCACAGGCGAACAGCCGCTACCAGACGCGGCAGGCGCTGTTCGAGATCGGGAGCGTCTATCTCAAACAGGCGACCGAGCAGCTTCCCGACGAGCCGCGCCGATTAGGCATCCTGATCACGGGCGCACGGTCGCTGCCCGACTGGCAGGATCAAAGCGAAGCGCCGAACTTCAACTTCTACGATTTGAAGGGGATTGTCGAAGGGCTGCTCGATGGCTTGCACGTCGAAGGCGCAGCCTACAACCGCGCCGAACACACGACGCTGCACCCCGGTCGCTCGGCGCTGTTGAGCATCGACGGAACGCCGATCGGCGTCTTCGGTGAGCTGCACCCGCTGGTCGCGCAGCGCTACGAACTCAACGACGCGCCCGTCCTGCTCGGCGAATTCGACCTCGCCGCCCTGCTCGAGCGCGCGCGCCAGATGTTCGACACGACGGCGCTGCCGCTGACACCGCCCGTCCTTCAGGACATCGCGCTCGTCGTCGGCGAGGACACACCTGCCGCCGCCGTCGAAGCAGCGATCCGCCGCGCGGGCGGGAATTTGCTCAAGGACGCGCGCCTGTTCGACGTCTACCGGGGCGATCCGATTCCGGCGGGGTCGAAGAGCCTCGCCTACAGCCTGACCTACCAGACCGACGAGCGGACGCTGACCGACAAGGAAGTCGCCCGCGTCCACGACCGGATTGTCAGAACTGCCGAGCGCGAACTCGGCGCGAAGCTGCGCGCGTAGCATCAACTGCCGGGGGCTTAAAGGCTTGTCCGGTATTCAATCACGTCTAGCAAAACCTCACCCCATTTCGCTGCGCTCAACCGCCCCTCTCCGTTGGGCTGAGGAGAGGACATGTTTTCAGGTAAACCGTGTGTCTGGGATGAAAGTAAAGCCTAGACACACGGTTTGGCGTTGGACGACTTGTGCGAAGTAGCGCAAGCCTTCGCGAAACAGACTCCAGAGCC
>JAEVZT010000286.1 GCA_023392115.1 Chloroflexota bacterium | reverse complement strand
CAGGCAGACCCTTTGCGCGCCCGTGGCAGGCATACCTCTACATCCTGCCGGGCTTTTTGATTTACCTCGTCTTCGTGCTTTTTCCAATCACCAACACAGCGCGCTACAGCCTGACCGAATGGACGGGCTTCAGCGAGCCGACGTATGTCGGGCTGAACAACTACATCCGCCTTTTCAACGACGCGGATTTCTGGAAAGCGATCGGCAACAACGCGTTTTTCGTTATCTTCTACACAATCCTGCCAATCCTGCTCGGCTTGCTGCTCACGTCGCTGCTGACACGCGGTAAGCTGCGCGGCATGGCGCTGTTTCGTACCGGCTTATTCATCCCACAGGTATTAAGCCCGGTTGTCGTCGGCATTACGTGGCGCTGGCTGTTCGCCTTCAACGGACCGATCAACGCCTTTCTGACTGGAATCGGGCTGGATGCGCGTCCGTGGCTCGGCGACTTCACATGGGCGCCCTACGCCGTCGGCTCGGTCGGGACGTGGGTGCAGTACGGCTTGTGCATGATCCTGTTCATCGCCGGCGCGCAGTCGATCGACGAAGAGCTTTACGACGCGGCGAAGGTCTTCGGCGCGAATGCGTGGCAGCAGTTTCGCTACGTCACGCTGCCCGGTTTGCGCGGGCAAATTCTTGTCGCCTTCGTGCTGACGTTCATCGCCGCCCTGCGCGTTTTCGATCTGGTGTTCGTGCTCACCGGTGGCGGCGGTCCCGGCAAGCAAACGATCGTCACCAGCATCCTCATTTACCAGAACGCTTTTGAACTCCGGCGAGCGGGTTACGCCTCGGCGATCGCCATGGTTATGGGAACGCTGATCGTGATCGTGTCGGCGGTTGTTTTCTGGCTTCAGCGGCGCGGCGGTGACGAACAGGACAACACGCTATGACGCAGCGGCGCACGAACATCTTCACCTACCTGCTGCTGACAGTCTTTCTGCTCGGCGCGATTCTACCCTTCATCGGCGTGCTGCTGACTTCGCTCAAGGACACGGGCGAACTGTCGCGCGGCATCTTTGCGCTACCGGAAATGCCGCGCTGGGATAACTACGTCGACGCGTGGAATGGCGCGCGCTTTTCAACCTACTTCGCCAGCAGCGCGATCGTCGTCGTCCCGGTAGTCGTGATCAGCACGCTCCTATCTACCATGTCGGGCTTCGCCTTCGGCATGTTTAGGTTTCCGGGGGATAACGCGCTGCTGCTGCTCATCATCCTCGGTTTGATGGTGCCGTTTGAGGCGGTTATCATTCCGCTGTGGCAGTTGATGGGCGCGCTCGGCTTGCGCAACAGCTACTGGGCGCTGATCCTGCCGCAGGTCGCGCTAAGTTTCGCCTTTGGTACGTTCTGGATGCGCTCGTATTTTAGGGGCGTCCCGCGCGACTTGATTGATGCCGCCGTCGTCGACGGCTGCACGACATGGGGCGTGCTGTGGCGCATCCTATTCCCGATCGCGCGTCCGGCGCTGCTGTCGCTCGTCGTCCTGCTGTTCATGTGGACGTGGAACGAATTCTTCCTTGTGCTGGTGATGGTGACAGGCGACCTGCGGACGCTGCCGGTCGGCTTGGCGCTCCTGCGCGGACGCTACGCCTCCGACGTGCCGGTCATGGCGGCGGCATCGCTGATCGTGTCTGCGCCGGTGTTGGTGCTCTACTTCCTGTTCCAGCGCAGTTTCATACGTGGCATGGTCGGCGGCGCGCTGAAGGGCTAGCCGCGCTTCAAGGGTTTCTTAATACCGGCGGGCGCGCTACAATGCGCGTTCGAAACCTTGAGAAAAACCATCTATGGATCATCTGTGGACACCATGGCGCATGGCGTACATTCGCGGCGACAAGAAGCACGAAGGCTGCGTCTTCTGCACGCTGCCGCAGCAGCCGGACGAGCAGCAGATCGTCGCACGGTCGCGTTACGTCTACGTGACGCTCAATCTCTACCCCTATAATAATGGTCACCTGATGGTCGTGCCCTACGAGCACGTCGCGTCAACCGAAGATTTACCCGTTGAGGCGCTCACCGACCTGATGGTGACGACAAACCACGCATTGGCGGCGCTGCGCAAGCTGTACAACGCGCCCGCGTTCAACATGGGCGCGAACCTCGGCAGCGCGGCGGGCGCCGGCATCGCCGAACACTTTCACTTTCACGTCGTCCCGCGCTGGGCGGGCGACTCCAATTTCATGACGACGGTCAGCGGGACGCGCGTCATCCCCGACAATCTCGATAACATCCACCGCGAATTGAAGGCGGTTTGGCAAGAACTGTACCCGACAGAAGGCACATCATGAACAACGGAAAAACGCTACGTGATGCGGTCATTTTAAGCGGCGCGCGCACGCCGATCGGCAGGTTTCTCGGCGGGCTGTCGTCGCTGACAGCAGCCGAACTCGGTACGACGGCTGTTCGCGCGGCGATGCAGCGGAGCGGCGTCGACGGGCATGATGTCGACGAAGTGATCCTCGGCAACGTCGTCAGCGCCGGGGTCGGTCAGGCGCTGCCCCGTCAGATTAGCATCGGCGCGGGGCTGCCCGAAAGCGTCGGCGGCGTGACCGTCAACAAGGTCTGCGGCAGCGGCTTGAAAGCCGTGATGCTGGCGTCGAGCACCATCCGCGCGGGGGACGGCGATTTGTTCGTCGCCGGCGGGGTCGAGAGCATGAGCCGCGCTCCCTATCTCGACGACACGCACCGCATGGGGCATAAATATGGTCACGTCCAGCTGCGCGACTCGCTGCAAACCGATGGCTTGTGGTGCGCACTGTGCGATTGGAGCATGGGCAGCGCGGCGGAGTTCATCGGGCAGCAGTTGGAAATCACGCGCGAGGCAATGGACGAATTCGCCCTGAGCAGCCACCAGAAAGCGAACGCCGCGACCGAGTCCGGCAGGTTCAAAGACGAGATCGCGCCCGTCACTGTACGCGGCAAGAAGGGCGAAGCGGTTGTCGACAGTGATGAGTCGATCCGCCCCGATACGACGCTTGAGGCGCTGGCAAAACTCAAACCTGCTTTCGACGCGAAGGGGAAAGTCACGGCGGGCAACGCGCCGGGGATGAATGACGGCGCGGCGGCGCTGGTCGTCAGCAGCCGCGAATACGCCGAATCGCGCGGGCATCAACCACTGGCGCGGATCGTGGGCTACGGACACGCGGCGGTCGAACCGGCGTGGATTTTCTACGCGCCGGTCAAGGCGATCCCGATCGCGCTCAAACGCGCAGGCTGGTCGGTTGACGACGTCGACCTGTTTGAAATCAACGAGGCGTTCGCCGCGCAGGTGCTTGCAGACATCAAGGGCTTGGCGCGCGATGGCTACGAGCTGCCGGTGGACAAGCTCAACGTTCACGGGGGCGCGATCGCGCTTGGGCATCCACTCGGCGCGAGCGGCGCGCGCGTTCTTGTCACGCTGATCCACGCGCTAAAGGAACGCGGGCTGAAGCGCGGGCTGGCGGCGCTGTGTCTCGGCGGGGCGGAAGCCGTCGCGCTGGCGGTGGAAGTGGAAGGGTAAGCAGGCTCAGTCGCTGCCGACCGAGCCAGCCCGCTCCATCTCCTGTGTATCTGCGTAGCGACGCGCATTCTCGACGTAATCGAGCGATTGGTGACGGAAATAGGTGTTGTACAGTTCGGCGTAATGCCCGCCCTGCTGCATCAACTGTTCGTGATTCCCCTGCTCGATGATCCTGCCCGCCTTGAGGACGATGATCCGGTCGGCGCTGCGAACGGTGCTCAAGCGGTGCGCGATCAGGATCGAGGTTGACCGCCTGAGGATCAGGTTCAACGCTTCCTGAATCTGCGCTTCGGTGAATGGGTCGATGCTGGCGGTCGCCTCGTCAAGGATAAAGATCGCCGGTTTCTGTACCAACACGCGCAGCAGGCTGACAAGCTGGCGCTGCCCCATGCTCAAACGCGCGCCGCGCTCGCCGACATCGCTGTCCAGCCCATCGGGCAGCGTTTCGAGCCATTCGCCACCGCCGCCACTGTTGGCGATCGCTTCGATTTCGGCATCGGTCGCCTCGGGACGCCCGTAACGAATGTTATCCTTGACTGTGCCGCTGAACAGAAACGGCTGCTGCGGCACAATGCCAAGTCGAGAGCGATAGGATTCAAGGTCAAATGTGCGGATATCCTTCCCGTCGACGTGGATAGACCCGCCCTGAAACTCGTAGAAGCGCGTGATCGCCTTGGCGATCGTGCTTTTCCCCGCGCCGGTATGTCCAACGAATGCGATGCTCTCCCCCGGCTTGATCGTCAGGTTGAACTGATCGAGCACGCGCTCGCCGTTGCTGTACTCGAAAACCACATCGTGAAACACGATCTCGCCGCGCATGTCTGCCGGCGCGGGCTGGTTGTCGCTCTGCTTGACCGTGTTCTCGGCATCGATCAACGCGAAGATGCGTTCGACCGCGCTCAAGCCCGCCTGCACCTGACTCCAGTAGCCGGACAGGTTGATGACCGGGAACCAGAAACGATCGACACCCTGAATGAACAGATACCATGATCCGGCATTGATTGCGCCGCCCAGCACCATCGTCGCGCCGGCGTAAACCAGCAGCGCGATCACGACACCCGACAGCGCGTTGAGAGTCGGAAACACCGTCGCCAGTACGAACCCGCGCCGCAGATTGATGTCATAAGACTGCGTGTTGACCCGCGTGAACTCCTCGTAGACAACAGCTTCCTGACGGTAGTTCTTGGCGACGCTGATGCCGGTGACGCTCTCCTGAATGTTGTCGTTGACGGCTGCCATCGCCCGCGAACCCTGCCGCGTGACGACGCGCGCGAAATGGCGCAGCACCAATGTCAAACCCACGACCACCGGCATCGCAGCCAGCAGGAGCATCGTCAGCCGCCATTCACGATTGATCAGGACAAGGAACAGCACGAAGAACTCGAACAACTGCGAGATGATATCGGTTGAAATGAGGATGACGTTGTTCAGTTCCTGCGTGTCGCTGGTGATTCGGCTAACAATCTTGCCTGACGTGTTCTCGTCATAGAACGCGAGGTCGCGCTGAACTGCCGCGTTGAAAGCATCCTTGCGCAGTTGGCTGATAATGTCCGCGACGACGCGTGACGTGAGTCGGCGGCGTATCCAGTAGATGCCGAAGTCGATGACGCCAATCGCGAACAGCGCGCCGATGATGATCAGAATCGTCGCGTCAGGCGCTTGATCGCTCAGCGCTTGGACGCCGGTCGAAATAATGACCGGTATCATCGCGCCGCTGACGCCAAACAGCAAGACCAGCGCGACGATCGTCAGCACGCGGCGCTTGTTCGGCGCGACATACTGCGCCATCCGTTTGAACAGGTAACGATCGCTGTACTGGCGATCGTAGGCTTCGGCTTGTAAGCCCCCAAACATAAGCTATTCCCCCACTTCAATGGTGCGGCGAGGCTCTGGCGATTCGTAGCGCGCAAAGATGCGCCGGTAAGCGTCAGACGTTTGCAGCAAGTCCTCGTGTTTTCCCTGCGCGACAACGCGCCCCTGACGCAAAACGACAATGTGATCCGCCCAGCGAATCTGGGATAGGCGGTGCGTGATCAGGATCGTTGTGCGCCCCTTCGCCGCCGACCAGATCGCCTGTTGAATCTTGTCCTCGGTCGCGCTGTCGATCGCGCTCGTGCTATCGTCGAGGATCAGGATCGGCGGGTCTGTGACGAACGCCCGGGCGAGCGCTAGGCGCTGGCGCTGACCACCGGAGAGCGTGACGCCGCGCTGTCCGATCTCGGTGTCATAGCCTTCGGGGAAGCTCATGATGAAGTCGTGCGCCTGCGCCTTCTTTGCTGCCTCTTCGATCGCTTCCTGCGCAGCGTCCTGCTTGCCGAAGCGAATGTTGTCGGCGACTGAACGGCTGAACAGGAAGATGTCCTGCTCGATGACGCTTATCTGCGAGCGCAGGCTCGCCATATTCCAGTCGCGCGTATCGACTCCGTCGACGTACACCCGCCCCTCATTGACATCGTATGTACGATTGATCAGTTTGGTCAGCGTGGTCTTACCCGCGCCCGTTTGCCCCACGATCGCCACCGTCTGTCCGGGTTGAACCTCGAACGAGACATCTTGCAGCACGTCGGCGCTGTCCTCCGTGTAGCGGAATGTCACACCCTCGAACTTAATCGACCCCTTGATCGGCTGCGCGTAACCTGCCTCGTTCTGGTCAAGCTCCGTTTCGGTGTTGATGATGTCCAAAATGCGCGCCGCGCTGGCAATGCCCAACGACACCTGCGAGAACGAGTTCAGCGACGAGAAGACAGGGAAGCCGAACAGCGTAATCTGACCCGTGAACGCGATGACCGTCCCGACGTCGATCACTCCCTCCCGAAAAAGAATGACGGCGTGCGTGAATGCCGCGGCAACCACGATGCCGAGAAGCAGCATCGGCAGGTAGCGCGACTCGATGATGCCCTGCTGGACGACGTAATCCCGCACCTGATCGGCGGTGCGGGCGAACTTCACCGCCTCGTACTTCTCTTGCGCCGAGCCTTTGACGACCTGCAAGCCGTCTAGCGCCTCCGCGACCTGCGTGTTCATCGTCCCGAAGCTGGAACGTACCTTCTGCGCGACCGGCGCGAGCCGCCGCAGGTAGTAATACTGAACGATCACGTATGCCACCAAGAACAGCGCCGGAGTCAAGACGAGCGGCGGGTAAAGCCGCGGCACGGCGATCAGCGGCGCGATCAGGAACATGCCCGAACCGACCAGCAAATTTACGCCCGGATTCATCATCAAGTTCAGCTCACGGACGTCGTTCGTCACGCGCGCCATGATCTCGCCGACCGGCTGGAAGTCGTGAAACGTCATGCTCTTGCCAAGCAAGCTGGCGTACAGCTCGTCGCGCACGTCGCGCTCGATGCGCTGGGCGAAGATTTCGGCGGAGAAGTTACGCATCAACTGGAGCGTGCCGCGAATAATCTGCGACGCGATGATCGCCAGCGCAGCCGACCCGACCGCCTCGATCCCGCGCCCCTCGTTGATCGCATTGAATGCCTCGCCGATATAGAAAGGGACTGCCGCTGCCAGCCACGCATTGCTGAATGCGCCGATGATCATCGTCAGTGCAAAGATTGGCTGGCGGCGAATATGTGACCAGACAAACCGAATTGGGCTCGAATGGTCTGTATGAAACGATTCGCGCGCAACGAATTCCGACGTCATTTGTACCTGTACTCCGCTTGAAACCAGCCCCTATGTTAATCAATTACTCGCGAACCAAATACCGCCAATTTGGACGCTGATCACGAATTCAGATTAGAGTATCCTTACAATGTCGATAACAAGCTCATCCCCACCATTGATTTCGAGCCGGGCGTTGTCCCATGACTGGTAGACGACAAGCGTCAGCGTGTACTCGCCCGGCGGCAGATCCGGCGGCAGTATCAGCGCCCTATGATCGATATAGATACGTCCCGCTTCCATCTGCGAAGTCTGCACCGTCTCGACGCCGTAATGCTGAATCGCGCCATCGCTCTGAGCAACCAGCCCGCCGTTCGCGTCGAGCAGATGCAGCCCGATTGAGTAATCGAGTTCCGGCGTTTCCTCGACGCGCCACCAGAGGCGCGCATCGATCCGCTCACGGCTGATCGTGTCGATATCCGCGCCCCAGAAAAGCATCTGCCGCCCGAACTGCTGCGGCGTTTCCCGCGGTGGCGCTTCCATCAACTGCGCCAGATAGCACCATTCGACGTCACACCCGCCGATCACTTGCCGGACGGGATGCGTTGGCTCCAGCCGGTCGAACGTCGCGCGCACGTCGTCGTTGAACCAGTCGGCGGTGATGAACCAGACGCGCCGCGCCGCTTCCGCCGCCTCGATGTCGTGATCCCAGATGACTTCATAGCCCGGCTTCAGGTAGTAGCGCAGTTGAAAGCCCGTATAGCTCTGATCGTGCTCGCCGGCGTGATCGAGGTAAAGCATATCACCCGGCTCAACCGGCACTTGGCGCAGCACATCCCGATATGGCGTCCGTGTCGGCATCTGTGACGGGAACGCCCACAGGTTGACGAGCAGGAAGGCGGCGACCAGCGGAAGCTGCAACCGGCGGGGCAGCGCCGCCCCCGCCGCGCCGGCGATCAGCGCCAGCGGAATCGTCGTGTACGAGACAAACCGGTGCGCGTAGACGCCTGCCAGCAGATTGACGCCGAGATAGACAGCCGGGACGACAAACGCCCAGACCATCGCCAGCCAGAAACGCTCACGCCGCCACAACCGGGCTGCGGCGTAGATCAACACAAGCGCATACAGCAGGATCAGGCTGTTGGTCATGAGATTGATCAGCTCGCCGATCGTGCGCGGCGATGTGAGCAGCGTGCTGACGCCAATCCCGGCGACGCCGCGCGCCATTCCCGACGCTTGCTCGACGTTTCGAAGACCGACGACCTGCGTCACGAAGGTCGGGAACCACGGCAGCCACAGCGCCACGCCGAGCAGCGCCGCGCCAACCCCCTGTACGAGCAGCCTACGGTTCAAGCGCCGTGAAGCGAGCAGGATCAACCCCTGCGCGACGATGAGGAAGGCGAGCAGGTAGTGCACATACATCAGCAGTGCCAGCGACAGCCCGTAAACGATCGCCATTCGCCACTTCGGCCGACGCAGCCAGCGGTCAAACGCCCAGACGGAGAACGTCGCCGCCAGCATCACCAGTGGATAAGGGCGGATGTCCATCGCGTAGGTGACAAAGTAGGCGTTGCAGGCGATCGCCGCCAGTCCGAACAGCGCCGCGCGCGCGCCGAACCACGCCCACCCGATGCGGTAGGCGAACGCCAGCGCCGGCAGCACCATCAGCACGCCGAGCGTGCGGCTCGTCCATTCCGCGTCGCCAACCAGCTGACGCCACGCCCACAGCGAGACGAACCACAGCGGCGCTTGATTATCCTGCATGCTCTGCTGGTAGTAAATCGTGTCTGCCAGCGTGCCGCGCGTCGCCCGGTAAGACAAGTCCTCGTCGGAATGCATGTGCAGCATCGGCATGGCGATCATGAGCGACGCCGCCACGAAGAACAGCATCAACACGGCGGCGCCCCAACGGCGATGGGATTGTCTGAGCATGGGAACATGACCTCGACGACCGGCATACAGGGCAGTCGCAGCTCGTCTGGATTACGAGCGCCTCTTTGCCCCGGAATATGC
>JAEVZT010000268.1 GCA_023392115.1 Chloroflexota bacterium | reverse complement strand
GGTGTAGCCTTTGCTCTGCATGAACTCGCGCCCGCCTTCAAACGACTTTTCGACTACCACGCCGACGCCGACAATCCGCGACTGCGCGCTTTCGACCATCCGCGCCAGCGCCCGCAGCGTCTTTCCGCTTGCAAGGAAGTCGTCGATGATCAGCACGTTCTGATCGGGCAGCAGGAATTCCGCCGACACAAGCAGGTTGACCTCGCCGCCCTTGGTGTGACTGGGCGCGGTTTCGAGGAACACAGGCCCGAACATCGTGATCGGCTTCAGCTTGCGCGCGTAGACAACCGGCACGTTGAACACGAGTCCGGTCATCAGCGCCGGGGCGATGCCGGAGATTTCCGCCGTCAGGATGCGGTCAACCTTGACGCCGGCGAAACGCGCCGCCATTTCCTGTCCCATTTGCAGCATGAGTTCCGGGTAAAGCTGGTGATTAAGCAAACTGTCGATTTTGAGGATGCCGCTGCCGAGGTTGCGCCCCTCGGCGCGAATGCGTTCTTTGAGCGCCTGCATGTTCTCCATCGCTTACTGCTCCGTCTGCCCGCCGGCTTCTTCGTACACTTCCGCGAAAAGCAGCTCGATCTGCCCGGGCGGGAATGTGCGCAGCTCTCCCCCGGCTTCCTGCCCCTGCGGCGACTTCAACGCCGCATCGAGCGCGTCGTAGCTGTCAAAATAGACTTCGAGAATCCGGTACAGGCGCGGCGTCCCCATCGGGCTGCCGAGCACGCTGATCACCTGACGCCGGCGGATGTCCGGCATCCGCTCGATCAGTGCCAGAAAATTGTTGTAGCTGTCCTCGAACCGTTCGAGGTTATCCGGCGTGCTGAACAGAATCATGAATTTGACCATCGACACTTCCAACGGCTGTGACAAATAAAAAACCGGGCTGTTCGCCCGGCTGGTGATTGTAACCACAACCTGTGGAGTCGTCTAACGATACGTGTTCGTACCGTTATAGTTAAAGTCCATCTGGTTCCGGTCATCCTGTCCGCCGTTGTCGCGCATCAGCAGACCGATAACCAAGCCGATGACAAAGATCACCGCCAGCAAGCGCCACGGGTTCGAGCGCACGCCGCTGACAACATCCTCGCCAATGTCCTCATACGAGTGCTTGTTCAGGTAGTGGGCGGCGCGGTCAAAACTTTTCGCTACGCTGTCGACCTGACGGCGCACATCCTTGCTCGCCCCGGCGTCGCGCGCTTCCTTGCGCATGGTGTGGGCTGCCGTGTGCAGTGTCTTGACCATATCCTTCTTCACGTCTTTGGCGCGCCCCTGCGCCTCGCGCCCCAGTTCAGAGAGGCTTTTGCCGGCATCCTGAATCAGGTCTTCTGCCTTGTCAGTCAGCGTGTCGCTGCGTTTTGTTTTGAACACGATGCTGTCTCCTGTTCCCATCCAGATTGCCATAATTATACATGAAATAAATGGAACGCAAAATGAGTAAACCATACGAATCCGGGCGCGTTGCGTTTGCCGAGTTTCGCCCGTACAATACGCCGCCATGAGACGCAACTACCTACGCCCTTCACGCCCGCTGATCGCGGCTGCCCTCATCGGACTCGTATTCGCCGCTCTGCTCGCGCTCGATCTGGCGAATCGCGGCTTGGCATGGCGCATCTTCTGGTCGCTGACTGGCGAAGAAACGCCGGTCGCCCAAATTCGCGGCATGGTCGAGTGGGCGGGCAATTTCACCCGCCCGCAGCCGCAGACCGCGTCCGACGTGCCAATCGCCCACGCGGGAGTCAATCCCTTCGGCATCAACACGTTTCTTGAGCAGGAAGTTGAGGTCGCCAAGCGCGAGCAGCAGGTGCAGCTGATTGCCGAGGCGGGCTTCACATGGATCCGCCAGCAGTTCCCGTGGGAAGACATCGAAATTCACGGGCGCGGCGATTTCGAAGACCGCCGCCACCTCGACACGCTCGGCGCGTTCAGCGCGTGGGACAAGTACGACAACATCGTCGACCTGACCGGGCAGTACAGCTTGCGGATTATCGCTCGACTCGACGCCGCGCCGGAATGGTCGCACGCCGATCCGCAGCCGGGGACATTCCCGCCGCCCGACGATTTGCAGGACTACGTTAACTTCGCTACCACGGTCGCGGAGCGCTACCGCGGGCGCATCCAGCATTATCAAATCTGGAACGAGCCGAACATCTACCCCGAATGGGGCGCGAACGCCGTCAATCCCGAAGCCTACACCGACATGCTCTGCCGGACGTATGCCGCCCTGAAAGCCGTCGATCCGTCGATCGTCGTCATCGCCGGGGCGCTGTCGCCGACAATCTCGCTGACCGAGCGCGACCTGAACGATTTCATTTACTTGCAGCGGATGTACGACGCCGGGGCGAAAGACTGCTTCGACGTGCTCTCGACGCAGGGTTACGGCTTCTTCAGCGGACCCACCGACCGCCGGCTGCGGACGACGATGCTCAACTTCTCACGCCCGATCTACCTGCGCGACCTGATGGTCGCTAACGGCGACGCCGACAAAGCGATCTGGATCAGCGAGGCGGCGTGGAATCCGGTTGATTCGCCTGACGTGCCGCCCGACCTCGCCGGCAGGGAGAGCTACGGCAGCGTCACGCAGGAACAGGCAGCGCGCTACATGCCGCTCGCCTACCAGCGTGCCCAGCAGGAAATGCCGTGGATCGGCGTGATCAATTACTGGTTCTTCAAGCGGGCGACCGATTTGGAGCGCGATCAGCCGTTTTACTACTTCCGCATGGTCGAGCCGGACTTCACGCCGCTGCCGATCTACGACGCCATGCGCGATTACACAAGCGCGCTTGTGCCGACGCTGTACGTGGGGGTGCATCAGGCGGATCACTGGTCAATTGAGCTAAATGAAGCTGAAACCGAAGCGGACGACGGGGCGCAGTTCGGTCAGGCGGCACGCACGGCACGGGTGACGTTCGACGCGCACGGCACAAGCGTGACGATCCGCTGGCAGGGGGAACGCTTACGCGTAGCGGTCGACGGCGAGCCTGCCGACGAGTACGCTAACCC
>JAEVZT010000241.1 GCA_023392115.1 Chloroflexota bacterium | reverse complement strand
GTCATGTACAGGTAAAGGGCGATGATGTCTTCGAGGAAGTAGAAATGTGAGCCGACAACTGTCCCGGCGTAGTCGAGCGTTGGCAGCGACATCTTGAACGACAGAAACAGCCGACCGGGCGAGAGCGCGTCCATATCGAGGTAGACGTCGCGGACGAACGACGGCAGTTCGGCGAACGTCATCATAACCTCGCCAACTTTCACTTTTTCCATCTTCACCGGACGGTTGAGGTTTTGTTCGTAGTAGATGTCGATTGCGCCGCGCCCCAAGTACACCTGACGCTCGTTGGTGATGTAGAGCGCCGTCCGCGCGATGCTCGACCCGCCGTCAGCCCCTTCGAGCGGGATGAACGTCACTCGCTCGCCGTCGGAGACCGCCATCCCCGAATTGGTCGTGCCGAAGTCCATGCCAACGATCATTTTTGCCTCCTGTGCATACTCTATGTCGGGGACGCGGCGATGTGTGCCGGAATGCGACAAGGGTATGGCAAGCGGTGGCGTCGCGGAAGGCTGACTTTTGGCGTTCATGCTAGGCTAGACGGATGAAATGACTCGACTGTGGCGAAAGGACCGCCGATGATGCGCTGGTTACACTGGGCTGCGATCATGTTCCTCGCGCTGGTAGTTTCCGCGGGCGCGGTGGACGCGCAAGAGGTGATCGGACCTGACACCTATCCCGAAGGGGTGAATCCGCTGACAGGGCTGCCGGTGATCCAGCCTGAGAACCTCGAACGCCGCCCGCTGATCGTCAAGATCGACAATTACCCGCCGGAGATTCGCCCGCAGTCGGGCGTCGGCGCGGCGGATATGGTCTGGGAAACGCTGCTGGCGGGCGGCGTGACGCGTTTCGCCGCCATCTACCTGAGCGAGGATTTCGGACACATCGGTCCCATTCGGAGCTGCCGCCTCGCCGATTTCGAGCTAACACGCGTTTACGACTCGCTGTTCGCCTGTTCGGGCATGGCACAGGGAACGCTCGACCGGCTGCGCGCCGACGCATTAGCGACCTCACGCTCGATCAGCCGGGGCGGTCCGTGCCCGCCGCTGTGCCGCTTCCCACGCGACGGCGTCGCCTTTGAGCATACGCTGTTCGGTGATCTGAGCGGGCTGCGCGATCTGGCGGTGGAAATGGGGCGCGACACGACCGCCGAACCGCTCTACGGCATGGCGTTCAGCGAGGAAGCGCCCGGCGGCGTTCGCCTGAACAGTCTCCGCGTCGCTTACAACCAGACCGAAATCGAGTGGGCGTACAGCGAATTCAGCGAGCAGTGGATGCGAAGTCAGGACGGCGACGCGCACTATGACGCCCTGACCGGCACGCAAATCGGCGCGGTGAACGTGCTGATCCTCGAAGCCGACCACATCGAGCAGCCGTTCGTGTCTGAAGGCTACTGGGGTCCACCGAATTTCGCCTTCACCGTCAATCTGCTCGGACGCGGGCGCGTGTTCCTGCTCCGCGACGGGCAGTACGTCGAGGGCGAGTGGCGGCGCGAGCGCGAAACCGATCCGCTGACGTATTTCGACCGTAAGGGGAACCCGCTGCTGTTCAAGCCGGGGAATACGTTCGTCAATCTCGTGCCGCGCTGGATCAACGGCTACCAACTGGCGTTCGTCCTCGACGAGCCGCTGACGGCGACCGTCAGCTATCGCGACGGCGTTTACCTGCGTCAGGGACCCGGCAGCGGCTATTCGGCGACTCATGCCGCGCAGCAGGGCGACACCTTCCCGGCGATCGGGCGCAACCGCGCCGGTGACTGGATTCAGCTTCTGCTGCCGGATGGCGGCGTCGTCTGGGGGTCGGCGACGATCCTGTCGCTTGACGGCGACGTGATGACGCTGCCGTTCTCGCGCTCGACGTACGAGTGAGGGAAAAATCACCCCACCCCCAACCCCGCCCCGAATTCGGGGAGGGGAGCACGACCGGAGGTTGTGCGGGGTGGGGTTCTTACTACTGCCCGTAGATGTTCTGGTAGCGGTAATGCAGTTTGGCGATGTCCGCCGGGTCAATCGGCAGCGGCGTGCCCATTTGCAGCGCCGTCCAGACGATCGCCGCGTTGTCCTCGGTCATGACCGCCGCCTGCACCGCTTTTTCAGCGTTCGCGCCGGTCGCGAAGACGCCGTGACTCTGGAGCAGGCACGACGGGCTTGTCGTGTTCGCCAGCGTCTCGACGACGACGCGCCCGATCTCCTCGCCGCCGATCAGCGCGAAGCCGCCGCACGGAATATCGCCGCCAAATTCGTCGCCCATCGCCGTCGTCACGCACGGGATCGGGCGCGCCAGCGTGGCGAAAGCCGTCGCATAACGCGAATGGGTGTGGACAACGCCAAACACGTTCGGCATGTGGCGGTAGATGTAGCAGTGTGAGGCGGTATCCGACGACGCCTTGTAATCGCCCTCGACGATCTTGCCGTCGATATCGACGACGACCATCTTGTCGGGCGTCAGGTCGCGGAACTTGACGCCGCTCGGCTTGATGACGACGAGATTGGTTTCCGGGTCGCGCCCGCTGATGTTGCCGCTCGTCCACGCGACGAGGTTGTTGGCAGGGAGTTCGGCGTGTAGGGCGCAGACTTCCTCGCGCAGGGCTTCCAGCAGCATCACGCGCCCTCCAGCGTCTCAAGTTTGATCTGCTTCAGCCGCTTCATCACGTCGTTCGCGCCACGCCCGAAGTAGTCGTAGAGCAGTTCATACTCGGCGAACACGCGATCGTAGACCGCCTGATTTTCAGGGATCGGCGCGACGACGTCGTCTTTTAGCTTGCCCATGCAGTCCGCCGCCTCGCCGATGTCGCGGTAAACGCCTGCCGCCACCGCCGCGTGGATTGCCGACCCAAGGGCGGGCGCTTGCGGCGAACCGGCGAGCTTGAAGGCGCGTCCGGTCACGTCGGCGTAAATCTGGCGCAGCAGAGCATTTTTCTCAGGCAAGCCGCCCGCCGCGACGAGTTCGGTCACGGGGATGCCGCGCTTCTCGAAGGCTTCAATGATGACGCGCGTGCCAAAGGCGGTCGCCTCGATCAGCGCGCGGTAAATGTCGGGGGCGCGCGTGCCGAGCGTCGCGCCGATCAGCAGCCCGGTCAGGTCGGCATCGACGAGCGTCGAGCGGTTGCCGTTCCACAAGTCGAGCGCCAGCAAGCCGTGCTCGCCGGGTTTCTGCTTCGCCGCTTCCTGTTCAAGATACTCGTGAATGTTCAGCCCTGCCGCGCGCGCCGCATCGTAGTATTCCTGCGGTACGGCATGGTTAACGAACCACGCGAAAATGTCGCCGACGCCGCTCTGACCGGCTTCATAACCGTACAGACCGGGGATCACGCCGTCGCGGACGACGCCGCACATGCCGTCGACATTGCCGAGCGTGTCGCCCGACATGATGTGGCAGGTCGACGTGCCCATGATCATAACCATGACGCCGGGCTCCGTCGCCTTGACGGCGGGGGCGGTGACGTGCGCGTCGACGTTGGCGACGGCGACGGCGATCCCCTCGTTCAAGCCCGTCCACTGGGCGAACTGCCGTGTCAGCCCGCCGGCGCGCGCGCCGAGCGGCACGAACTCGCGGCTCATCTTGCTGTCGACCACGTCGGCGAAGTCGGGGTGGAGCGCGGCGAAGTACTCGCGCGGCGGAAACGTGCCGTCCTGCACCATCGCCTTGTAACCGGCGGTACAGGCATTGCGCGTCTCGACGCCGCAAAGCTGCCAGACGATCCAGTCCGCCGCCTCGATGAAGCGGTCGGCGGCGTGGTATATTTCCGGCGCCTCGTTCAGAATCTGGAGCGCCTTGCTGAAGAACCACTCCGACGAAATCTTGCCGCCGTAGCGCGCGAGCCAGCGCTCGCCGCGCTGCGCCGCGATCTCGTTGAGCCGGTTGGCCTTGTCCTGCGCGGCGTGGTGCTTCCAGAGCTTGACGTAGGCGCGCGGGTTGTCGCTGAATTCGTCGAGGAAGCACAGCGGCGTGCCGTCGCGTTTGACCGGCAGGATGGTGCAG
>JAEVZT010000231.1 GCA_023392115.1 Chloroflexota bacterium | reverse complement strand
CTTGCTTCGCAAGCCGTCCCTCTCCCACGCAAGCGGGGAGAAGGACAGAAGCAGCGTGCGTCTCCCCTCTCCCCGTTTACGTGGGAGAGGGGGTTGGGGGGTGAGGGGTCGAAAACAGGTTCTACAGCGTCGCGAGAAGAGCTTCGAGGCGATCCCAGCTCTTGGCAGCGCCCTCTTCCATGCCGTATTGGAGCATGCCGTCGCGGTCTTCGACCGTCTGGAAAACGGAGGAGTCGGTGGCAAGCGTCTTGCCGTCGCGCTCGGTCAGGGTGATGGTTTCGAGCAGGATATGACCGGGCATGCCCTCCCATTCGAAGGTGTAAACCAGCCGTTCGGGCGCGCTGACCTGATGGTAGACGCCGCGAAAAGCGTATTCAGTGCCGTCATCGCCGCGCTCGACAAAGCGCCACATGCCGCCCATGCGCACGTCCATCTTGTCGACGGTCAGCGAGTCATTCAGCCCCCACCAGCGCGGGACGAGCGCCGGATCGGTGAGCGCCTTGAAGATAAGCTCGCGCGGCGCGTTGAACTCGCGCGAGATGGTGACTTCCTGCTTTCCCGGTTCGGCGATCACGTTGAGCTTAGCCATCTTCCCTCTCCTCTTGCTGCATTTCATCAAGCAGTTGTTGAAGACGATCGTAGCGGGCTTCCATACGCTGGCGGAACGGCTTGAGCCACTCGTCAAGCTCTGCCAGCGGTTCGGGGCGCAGCTCATACCAGCGGCGCTGCGCGTCCTGCCGCACGCTGACCAGCCCGACCTCACGCAGCACGCGCAGGTGCTTGGACACCAACGGCTGACTCTGCCCCAGCGCCTCGACGAGTTCGCCTACCATGTACGGTCGCTCGCGGAGCAGATCGAGAATGCGTCTGCGCGTCGGGTCTGCCAACGCCTCGTAGATCGTCATCATGCTTCTAATATACCATATTAGTTATATAACTGTCAAGGTATATAAGTGAATTGGTCGATTGCTGCTGCCTGTTAAACCGGTCGTCAGCGCGGCACGACGCAGATCGTCATGCGATCGGCGATGGCTGCCGGGCAGACGCGCCGCCCCGCGAGATTGACGCTCTCGACCTCGAAATCCGCCAGCCAGAAGGCGAGATTTGGGTCAACCGGGAACTGCGCGATCACGTGGCACGGCTGCGGCGAGGCGTCGGCTGCAATCGTCCCTGCCGTCATGACGAGACACTGCCCCGGCGCGAGCTGCAGAATGCTGCCCGGTCTGCGCCTCGTCCCGTCACTGAACAGGTTCGGATCGTCGAACTGTAAGCCGACACCGGGAATCGACACGCTGGGATTGTAGTTGTAGAGCGTGTTGGCGGTCGCCATCCACTGGTTTTCGCTCGGGTTGATCAAGGCGATCGCTTCAGCCGTATAGGCGAAGTACAAGTATTCGGTCACACCGCCGCTGCCGTCCGCGCTTCCAATGAAGAAGTCGCAGCGCAGCACATTGCCCTCGCTGCCGACCGGGGCTGCCGGACAGGTATGCACCGTCACGCCATCCTGCACGACATTGAACGTTTCGACGCCATTCGCCGCCGTCCAGAAGTGTTCGCCGGGGTTCATCGTGCTGACCCAACGCTGGATCGACCCGCATTCGTCAAGCGACTTGGGCGAACTGCGCGGGATCGACCAAATTTGAATGCACTCACCCGCGCTCAGCGCGCCGGTGAGGCGGGTGGCGACAAACGAGGCGGGGTTGTTGTTCGCCGTGAAGCTCAGGCGGGCGACATCGCCGGGGACGGCGTTCAGGTTGACGAGGGTGAAGTCGTTGTCGTCATAGATGACGCGCATGTTCGCCGTGCGCAAGACGATCACGTTGACGGCACTTCCGGCGGCGAGCGTCGCGCCGGCTTCCGCCCCCTGCGCAATGATGCTTTCCGGCGGCATGCCGCTGGCTTCCGTCCAGTTCTGCGTCAGCTGCTCGCCCATGACCAGCCCGGCGGCGTTGAGCGCCGCTGCCGCCTGCGGCACGTTCATCCCGAATAAGTCGGGCACGACGACGACGTTATCCTGCGCCTGAAGCGGCATCCCGCCGAGGCAAACGGCGATCAATAACAGCCAAAGTACTCGACAGCGCATCCCTTGCTCCCTGACCATTCGGTTTTCCTCGTCCTAACGTTAAACGCGGTTTGCATGGAGATGTTACTATTCTATCCACATGCGGGACTTCTTTCTCAATAGGTGTAACATTCCGACGCTGCTATCGTTTCTACATGGAGTTCACAGTTTACAGTTTACAGTAAGAAGGTCGCTTCACTTACTGACAACTGTTCACTGTTCACTGTTCACTGTCAACTGGTTCAGACTGTTGTTACCATACGTGACGAGGAATATCCAATGAAATTACGGACTCCGGCTGTTAAAGCAGCGCTCGCCATCGTCGCCGTGTTGATAGTCAGCCTCTCAGCCCTGCCTTCACCGGCACGCGCGCAGGACACAACGCCGACACCGCTGCCGCTGACCTCGATCACGTTCAGCGGGCGCGTGGAGAGCATCGACGTGAGCTACATCGTCGTCAGCGGGCTGGTGGTCGACATTCGGGCGGTGAATGTGCCGCTTGAACGTCTGCACCTCGGCGCGGCGGTGACGATCGTCGGGACGCTGCAAAGCGGGCTGATCGTCGCGTCCGACCTGCGTTTCGACGACGACACGACCAGCACGCCGGCGGCGACGCCTGTCCCGACCGATGAACCAGCCGCGACCAGCGTCCCGGTGACGCCTGATCCGAACAACCCCGCGCCAAACCCGACCGCGCCGCCGCAAGCCGCCAACCCGCGGATCGTCATCGAAGGACCCGTGCGGGCGATCAGCCCAACGTCGATCCGCGTGTTCGAGATAACGATCGAGGTTGACCCGGCGGTCAGCGACGTGAGCACGATTCGCGTTGGCGATTACGTGCGCGTGCAGGGGGATGTGACGATTGTCAACAACACGTTCAACATCGTCGCCGTGAACATTGTCGTCGTCAACATCCAGCGGCGCGACAGCGGGCGCGCGTCGGTGTCACAGCCGCCACCACCCGCGCCGCCTGCAGCCCAGCCGTCCGGGCGTGGACGCGGTCGCGGGAGTGGGTCTGGTGGCGGCAGCAATCGCGGATCAGGGTCTCGGCGGAGCTAAATCAAACGACAGTCAACTTGGGAAAAGGATGGCAGAGAAACCGGCATGAGACTGAGGCTCAACCCGCTCAAGATCGCCGTCGTGCTCGGCTTCTTCGCCGTGCTGCTGGCGCTGCAAAGCCTGTACTCGGAGTACGTCCTCAGCGAGTTTCTCGGCTTGGACACGAACACCGCGCCAACGCGCATCCTCGACATCTTCAGCGTCAACCTTGAGGAAAGCGTGCCGACGTGGTACAGCACGATCAACCTGCTGCTGGCGGCGGCACTGTTGGGGTGGATCGCGTGGAGCAAGCGCCTTCAAGGCGAGCCGGACAGTCTGCGCTGGGCGGGGTTGAGCCTCGTGTTCCTCTATCTGTCGATGGACGAGGGCGCGGCGATCCACGAGACGGCATCGCGTCCCCTGCAAGACGCCTTCAACACCAGCGGCTTCCTCGAATTCGGCTGGTTGATCCTCGGCGTGCCGCTGGTGCTGATCTTCCTGCTCGTCTATTTTCGCTTCTGGCTGCGGCTGCCCTCGAAAACGCGCGCCCTGTTCGCCGTCGCCGCCGCGCTGTACATCGGCGGGGGCATCCTGATTGAATCGATCAGCGCCAACCAGTACGACGCCGACGGCGGCGCGTCCTTCCTCTACATGGCGATCGCCACCGCCGAGGAACTGTGCGAAATGCTTGGCGTTGTCGTGTTCATTTATGCCCTGCTCGACTACCTGACACGGCGCGACGCGGTCTTGGTTCTTGAAACCGGACGCAGCGTGACGGACTATCCACAGGTGACGCCCGGCTGGCGCTGGTCGCTGGCGCGCACGGCACTTGCGTTCGCCGCCCTCGTGCTGCTGATCGACGGCGGGCTGCTGGTGTGGGGTTTCGCGCTCAAAGAGGCGCCCGAAACGCGCGTCGAGGATGCTTCCGCCGCGCCGTACCATTATTACGTGATGGTCGACGAACTGGCGGGGGAAGGCATCACGATCAGCCATCTCAGCGGCGCGTTCAACCCGGTCGACGTCTATTCGCGCCGGGCGGCTGCCGCCCTGTTCAACGCGTTTCCGGCGGTACAGATAATCAGCCTGCCCACGCACGACGCGAGCATCGCCTTCGCCGCCGATGACCCGGTGTTAACCGAAGCATTGGTCATCGACCTGATGGCGTGGATTGAGGAACCGGAGTACATTTTCTACGACACGGATGCGATTCGCACCATGATTGGTCAGTGACAGGCGTCAGTGCCTAGAAACACGCCACGGTGATCGTCGTCGCGCCGGCTTGGTTCAAGTCGAAGCCGAAAACCCGCTTGACACCGTCGCGATCGACGTGGACTTGGTACGCGCCGGGCGACCAGCTCGTGCTGCGGTAGGTTTGCAGGATGTATGGCGTGCCGGTTTCCGGGTGGCGGCGCATCGCCTGCCCCTCGACAGGTTCGGGCGTCCCCGTATTCGGTCGCAGCACGTCGACAGTTACCACGCTTCGCCCGTCACCGATGATAGCGACTTCGAGACGGCTTGACGCACCCGCCGTCACCTCGGCGCTCAGTTCGCAGACCAGATCGGCGTCGGCATAGCCGTCGAAAATTTCGATCACCGCGTCGGGGACACGTGTCGTCAGCCACGCGGCGATGAAGCCGGTCTGCCCGCCGCCCAAGTCGATCTCGTACCATTCGCCATCCTGAGCGACCACGCTGTACACCTCGCCGCCGCGCGACGAGCGGACGACGGCGCAGTTCGTGCCGCCGCAGCTTCGGATGTTCAAGTCGCCTGTCGAGACGACCGAGAACAGCACCCCTTCAACGGGAGCAGGTGCGGGCGTTTCTTCTTCTTCAACCGGAAGCGGCGCGCAGTTGGCAAGGTACGCCGCGAGCAGGGCGTCGATCTCGTCCCTGATCGCCGCGACCTCGTCAATGCTTGCGCCGGGCATGTCTCCGGCGTAGGTGGCGAGCCGGTCGCTGAGAGCGTTGAGGTCGCAGTCGTCGCCTTCCTGCCCGACGACTGGAAAGGCGGTTGCGAGTAGGGTAATGATCAAGAACGGGACAATCCATCGGCGTATCATCAAACAATCCTTTCAAAAGACAATTTTTCACCCTGCCGTGAAGATGCCTTCACGACAGGGTTCGTTTCCATATCATATTACACCTGATTGGGCGGAGATGACGCGTTAGCGCGGCACGACACACGACGATCGCACGTAGCACAGGTAGCTCAGCAGCACGACCAGCGACGTCACGGTGTAGAAGCCGTGCAGCAGCCAGATGGGACCCGGCGGCAGCGAAGCAATGTACAGCCAATGAACCGCGTTGGCGGCGTTGGTGATGACGATATTGCCGAAGCTGTACGAGCGCATGTCGTGCGTCTTGTAGACCTTCAGCAGCATCGGAAATATGCTAGCAGCGAACAGCAGGCTGGAAATGCTCCCGGCGACAAGCTGAAGCTGTCCCGTGTCCATGAGGTTTCCTTCTTTCGGTCGCGCCCATCCATTGCTTCAGCGGTGATTGCGGTGACGGATTCCACAGATTTCAGCCTATACCCGAAGCGCCGCGCGGAAAACAGGCTGACAGCGCAGATCGTGACCGACCTTAGTGGGAAGGTTACATCATGCAAAAGTCGCAGCGGTCAGGCGAGGTCGGGGGCGGGGACGAGTTTGCCGCGCGCGCGCAGTTTCAGCCACAACCACACGATCGTATACGCTGAAAACAGGAACAACAGCGGATCCGTCGGGACGCGGTAACGCGTCGACGGGTGAAAGAGGACATAGATCAGCGTCATGCTGATCTGCACGAACCACAGCAGCGACACATCGCGCCAATGGGGCAGCGTCAGCGCGATCCCCACCAGCGCCAGCGCGAACAGGACGCCGAAATAGACGCGGTGTACCGCCCGCCCGATCTGGTCGAACAGGGGCTGGGCATAGGCAGTCACCGGATCGCCTTCGGGCAGCCCGCCGAGCGACAGGTCGCCCTCTTCATCCACTTCGCGAAGCGCATCTCCCTGATAGTCGAGGCGCGGCACTTCGCCCGATGCCGGGTTCAGGCGCGGGAAAATGTCGATGCTCCAGTGGGTGAGCAGTTTGACCCAGATCAGTTCGGGGATGTCGCCCGGGTTCTCGCGCAGATACTGGAGCGCCAGCTCCGTCCGGCGGCGGTCGCCTTCAGGCGTGTTCGGCGTGTCCTCGTCGGGACTCGTCCACTGGACATCATAGCCCGCGCGCAGAAAAGGGATAACGTCCGGGTTGTTGCCCTGATACAGGTTTGAACCGGCGGTGACTGACATGAGCACGAACGTGCCGTAAACATCGTAGTTGCGCGCGATCCAAGGGATGAGCACGGCGACGCAGACGACGGCGACAGGCAGCAGCCGCAAAACTGTCTGCGCCAGCGAACGGCGGAACAGAAACCAGACGGCGACCAGCAGCGCGAACGGCGGCAAAATCGCGCGTCCCAGCGTCGCCAGCCCGAGGACGACGCCGCAGCCGATCGCCAGCAGCCATGTGCCGCGATCCAGCGGTTCACGCTCGCGCAGGACGATCACGCCGAGGATCAAGGCGTAGAACAGCGTCATGAACAGCGGCGTGTCAATCACCGTCAGGTTTTGAAAGATCAGGTAGGGGTAGAAGGCGTAAAAGACGCCAGCCAGCCAGCCCACCCATGCCCCGCGCGGCATCAGCCGCCGCCCGATCTCGACGAGCATCGTGATCGACAGCAGATCGAGCGCGATGTGAAACAGTCCCACTTGAAGCGCGCCGCGTCCAAGCAGCCCGTAAACCCCCGCCAGCACGTAACTATAAAGCGGCGGCAGCATCGCGTCCGGCGTGCCCGGCGTCAGCCCATAGACGCCCGTTTCGAGCAGATTGACGGCAAGCCGGTCGAACGATCCCGATCCGTGAATCACGCCGGTCTGGTCGAAGGCGAAGATCGGGAACGCCAGCAGCACGATTAGGCGGACTGCGGCGGCGCTGGCGAGCAGAAGTGGCAGTTTGTAGCGATTGAGAAAAGCAAGCGTTCGATTCATAGGTGGTTTGGTCATCGGCGGAAACAACCGCATTGTAGCGCACGCCGCCTGAAAAGGAATACCCCGCCTGTCTGACGACAAGCCAACGCTTGGCGAATTCCGAATGGTCTTGTGGTAGAATCCCGCACGTATGGAACGACGAAAAGCCCTCTTCCCCCTGATTTTTGCCGGCTTCTGGCTCGTGCTGGCGGTGCTGGCGTGCAACTTGACCGACAGCGCGCCACCGCCAACGATTGTCCCGCGCGCCAGCGCCACGCCGCCGCCGACGATCGGCTACGCGACCCTCGCGCCTGACGAATACCCGCAGGAAGCGACGAACATCCCGCGCACCGCCCCGCGTCCCGACACGACCCTCGTCAACGTCATGAATCAAGTGGAACCAGACCGGCTGATCATGCACGTCGACGCGCTGGTAGGCATGGGCACGCGCCACGTCCTCTCGTCGTGGACAACGCCCAATCAGGGGATTGGCGGCGCGTACAATTACAT
>JAEVZT010000229.1 GCA_023392115.1 Chloroflexota bacterium | reverse complement strand
CGCTATGTATGCGCGCGGCTACCCGGCGACGCGGATCGCCGTCAGCCGCGAGGTTGATCCGGCGAGCATTCCGGCGGGCGGCGAGCCGCGCTTCGCCGCGTCTGAAATCGTAGAGACGCTTGAGGGGCTAACGTTCCGCGTCACCGACACGCAGACCGGCGCGAGCGAGGTGTTCACAGCGCCGCTGCTCGGCTTGCACAACGTCACGAACATCCTGCTTGCGGCGGCGGTTGCCGTTCACGAGGGCATGTCGCTGCGCGAGATCGCCGGACGGGTGCGCGGCTTGCAGCCCGCCGAAAGCCGTCTCGTGCGCCAGACGACCGCGCAGGGGATCACGATCATCAACGACGCCTACAGCGCCAACCCGGTCGGCGCGGCTTCCGCCCTGCGCGCCCTATCGCTGCACCAGACCGGACGGCGGCTGCTGATCACGCCGGGGATGGTCGAACTGGGCGACCTGATGGCGACCGAAAACCGCAAGCTCGGCGAGATCGCCGCCGAACACGCGACCGACGTGATCCTCGTCGGCGCGAAGCAGACCGAACCGATCAAGCAGGGGCTGATCGCCGCCGGATTCCCGTCCGACCGGCTTCAGGTTGTCGAAACGCTCGCCGAGTCGGTCGCATGGTATCAGGGTCACCTGCAAGCGGGTGACACCGTCTTATTCCTGAACGACCTGCCCGATACCTATTCTTCGTGAGGCTGAAATGGACATCGCCCAGAGCGCGCTGATCCCGCTGTCGATCGTCGTCATGATCGTCGGGCTGGTCTTGGAATTCATCCCGATCCTGCCCGGCACGCTGATCGTCTGGGGGATCGCCATCAACACCGCGATCCTCGACGGTTTCGACCGCGTCACGCCCGCCGCCAGCATCGTCATGACGCTGATTATGATCTTCGGCGTCAGCAGCGATTTCTGGCTGCCGATGGTCGGCGTCCGCACGTCGGGCTTGACGTGCCTCGCGGCGGTTGGCTCGCTCGTCGGCGGCTTAGTCGGCACGTTCGTCATTCCCGTGCCGATCGTCGGCTCGCTGATCGGCGCGGTGATCGGCGCCGTGGCGATCGAGTACGTCCGCCTGCGCGAGACGCGGAAGACGATCGCCGTTGGCAAGACTGTGATCCAATTGTTCATCGTCGGTTACATCATCGAACTGGTGACGAGCTTTGCCATTTTCGGCATCTTCCTGTTCAGCGTCGCGTCGACAGGGGGCTAAGTTCGCCATTCCAAGCGCGCGGCGTTTGAGCGATCATAGTGCCGTTTTAGTGGACAGCCTGCGGACAGTGCGTACAATTGCAGGCACATGGCGGCTATTTCGACAGGAACACTATGGCAGCAAAGCGTAAAACGACAGTCGGCGTGATCTTTGGCGGGCGCAGTGTCGAGCATGACGTCTCGATCGTCACCGGGCATCAGGTGATGAACGCCTTTGACCCGGCGCACTACGAAGTCGTCCCGATCTACATTGACCGCGAAGGCAGGTGGTTCACAGGCGCGCCGCTGCTCGACCTCAAGAACTACAGCAACGAAATTGTCAGTCTGGCGGGGGTTCAGCCGGTCGCGCTCTCGCCGAGCGTCCAGCATCACGGCTTGATTCTCAACCCGAAGCCGACTGGCTTGTTCGGCAAGAGCCACATCAAGCGCCTCGACGTGGTTTTCCCGGCGATTCACGGTTCGCACGGCGAAGACGGCACGCTGCAAGGGCTGCTCGAACTGGCGGACATTCCCTACGTCGGCTGCGGCGTGATGGCGTCGGCGGTCGCCAACGACAAGATGATGACGCGCCACGTCCTGCGCGGCAGCGGCATCGCCGTCACCGACGCGATCATGTTCACGCGCAGCGAATGGCTTGAAAAGTCAGACGCGCTCGTCGAACGGATTACAGGCGAGCTGCATTACCCGATGTTCGTCAAGCCGGTGACGCTTGGATCGAGCATTGGCATCGCCAAAGTCGAGGACGAGCGCCTGCTGCGCGCCTCGATCGACGTGGCAATCAACCTCGACCGGCGCGTGCTGGTCGAAAGCGGCGTCCGCAACTGCGTCGAAATCAACTGCTCGGTGATGGGCGACGAACGCGGCATGCAGGCGTCGGTACTCGAACAGCCGCTGTCGTGGGATCAGTTTCTGACCTACGAGGAGAAATACCTGCGCGGCGGCGACGGCATGAAAAGCGCCGAACGGATCATCCCCGCGCCGCTTGACGACGCGCTGACTGAACGCATCCAGCACATGGCGATTGAAGCCTTCCGCGCCATTGACGGGCGCGGCATCGCCCGCATCGACTTCCTCGTCCGCCCGCAGGGGGGCGAAGTCTTCCTCAACGAAGTCAACACCATGCCCGGATCGCTGTCGTTCTACCTGTGGCAGCCGACCGGTTTAAGCCCGCGCGATGTCGTCAACCGGCTCGTCGAGCTGGCGCGCGACGCCCACGCCGAAAAGCGGCGCAACACCTATAATTACCAGACCAATCTCGTCGCGCTGACCGCGTCACGCGGGCTGAAGGGCGCTAAAGGCAAGGTCAGCAGCGGGACAAATTCCGGAGAAACGTCCGCCGTTCAATGACGTTAGGGGTACGAGTGATTGGCTTATCGTCATAGCGGTTGAGTAGAGAGAAACAGCGTGCCGTATCAATCCAGCGGCGGTCGTCGCAACAATGTCCAACTCGGCGTTGGACAATCGATCTGGGCGGGCACGCCGCCCCCCGCCATCCCCGAACGCGTCCTCGACGGCATTCCGGGCTGCGCCGCGTGGCTGGCGCTGCTGCTGTGCATCGTGCTGGCGGTGGCGTTTCCGCGCGTGCTGCTGTGGATCGCCGCTGGCGTCGCGTTGTATTCGGCGTTTCGCTTCTTGTTCGCGGGCGTCGCCAATATCGCTGGCTTGCGCATGATCAAGCGCTGGGAAGCGACCGATTGGTGCGAGATGTACCAGCACAACGCCCCGCCCGACGCGCTCAAGTGGGACGATGTCAAGCACATCGTCATCATCCCGAACTACAAAGAACCGGCTCACGTGCTGGCGAAGACGCTTGAATGCCTGTCGCAGCAGTATCAGGCTCGGCAGCGGTTGATCATCGTCATGGCGATGGAAGCCGCCGAACAGAACTGCGCCGAAAAAGCCGAACTCCTGCGCAAGGAATACGCCGGCGCGTTCCACCGCTTCTACTACACTATTCACCCGCGCGGGCTGCCGAACGAGATGCAGTCGAAATCGGCGAATCAGGCGTGGGCTGCCCGCTGGATCAAGCGCCACCTCGTCGACGAACTCGGCTGGGACATCGATCACCTGCTGGTGACGACAATGGACGCCGATACGCTCTGGCATCCGAATCACTTTCAGGCGCTGACCCACCTGTTCGCCGTCAACCCGGATCGCCACCTGCGTTTTTGGCAGGCGCCGATCCGCTATCACGGCAATATCTGGGACATCAACCCGCTGCTGAGGATCGTCAACGCCTATTCGGGCGCGTTCGAACTGGCGTATCTGGCGGCGAAGTGGTGGATTCCAATGCCGATGTCGTCCTATGCGCTCAGCCTGCGCCTGCTTGATTCCAGCGGCTATTGGGACTCGGACGTGATCGCCGACGAGTGGCACATGTTCATCAAGGCGTATTTCGCCCGCAGCGGCGAGGTTCGGCTGGAGCGCATGTTCTTGCCATTTCTGGCGCAAGCGGTCACCGGCGACACGCTGATGGACGCGCTTAAGAACCGCTACCAGCAGACGCTGCGCCATGCGTGGGGCAGCAAGGAAATCGGCTTCATGATCGCCAAGATGCTCGAACACCCGGATATCGACCACCGCTGGTCGCTGCGCCTGCTGTTTCGCCTCGCCCATGACATTCTGCTGGCGGGCGCGGGCTGGGTGATCATCACCGTCGGCTCGCAGCTGCCGATTCTGCTCAACCCGTCGCTGCTGCAAGAACTGACAGGACCCAGTCTCGGCTCGCTGTTCATCCTGCTGCAAATCGCCTTCGGGCTGGTGGCGATCCTCGGCATCGTCTTCTGGTATCAGGATGTGATCGTTCGCCCGCCGCGCCCGCCGAACCGCCCGCAGACGTTCAGCGAGCGCATCTGGACGCTGTTGAGCTTTCCACTGCTGACCGTCCTCACGCTGTTCGTCGTCGCCATCCCGACGATTCAGGCGCAAACCCGCCTGCTGATCGGGATGCCGCTTCAGTTCCGCGTGAGCAAAAAAGTCTAACCCGCCAAGAGGAGAAGCCAATGTCGAAAGTCGGATATATCGGATTGGGAATCATGGGCGCGTCAATTGCGCGCAACCTGATGAAAGCCGGGCATGAGCTTGTCGTCCACAACCGCAGCCGCGCGATTGTCGATCAACTGGCGAGCGAAGGCGCAACGCCGGCGACGAGTCCGAAGGAAGTCGCGCGGCAGGTCGATTTCGTCTTCACCAACCTGCCCGACACGCCCGACGTCGAAACCGTCGTCCTCGGCAAGGACGGCATCATCGAAGGCGCGCGCGAGGGCTTGATCTACATCGACAACAGCACGATCAAGCCGGAAACGGCGCGGGTTTTGGCTGAAAAGCTGGCGGAAGTCGGCGTCGAAGCGCTCGACGCGCCGGTCAGCGGCGGCGATGTCGGCGCGCGCGACGGCACGCTGACGATCATGGTCGGCGGGTCGCAGGCGGCGTTCGACAAAGCGGCGCACCTGTTCGAGGCGATGGGCAAGGCGTGGGTGCTGGTCGGCGATGGCGGC
Source organism: Chloroflexota bacterium (assembly GCA_023392115.1). GTDB lineage: Bacteria > Chloroflexota > Anaerolineae > Aggregatilineales > Phototrophicaceae > Flexifilum. Next base: position 72 of record JAEVZT010000229.1, on the reverse strand, counting down.
GCGGGGCAGATCGCCAAGGTCTGCAACCAGATCATCGTCGGCGCGCAGATGGTCGGCTTGGCGGAAGCGCTG
>JAEVZT010000143.1 GCA_023392115.1 Chloroflexota bacterium | reverse complement strand
AATGTGGTGCGAACTGCACAGCACGTAACCGCCATCCTTGCCGAGCACGCGAATCCGCTCGCTGACCTCGGCGCGGACGTCGTCGACCGTACCTTTCGGCAGCGTCTCGATGATGTCAATGCCGCCGTGGAACGAGAGCTTGTCTCCAAAGTCCGCCTTCAGCCCTTCGGGTTCCATGCCCTTGGCATCCGCCTGAACCGGGTTGAGCACGTCGACGCCCATGTCGATCAACTGCGGCAGGAGCGGGCGCATCGCGCCGTCGCTGTGATACATGACCGTTTTGCCGTAGCGCTTGGCAACCTCGATGATCCGTTCGTGGCACGGACGGATGAATTCTCCCCACATCCCCTTCGAAATGAGAAGCGACTTCTGGCTGGCAACGTCGTCGTAGAAGTAGACGGCGTCCAGCTTATCGCCGGCGATGTCGAGGACGCGGCGCGTATTCTCAACGTAGATGTCGGTCAGGCGCTCCATGATGTACTTCGGGATGTCCGGTTCCATTGCCATGTCGGTCATGAACGCCGCCATGCCGCGCAGCTGCCACGCTACTTCGAACACCGAGCCAATGCGGAAGCGAACGTGGTACGGCTGTTCGCGGTTCAAGTGGTCGATCACGGCGGGTAGGGCGGTGTAGTCCCACCAGTCAGGGTCGGGGAAACGGTACGACTTCAGTGTGTCGACTGTCGTGTAGTCAGCCAGCGGGTAGGAGCAGGTTTCTTCGTATGCGCCCGTCTGGTTACGCACGACGCGCATGTGCCGCCCGAAAATCTCTTTCATCGTGCCGTCAGGAAGCACCTGTCGCCACATGCGGCACGGTGTCGAGCGGCTTAGCACATCCCACCACTCGATCGTCGCGTCGGGCGCGAGTGCGTCGGCAGGCGGATTACAAAACATGTCGTAGGAGACGACGCGGCAGTCGACGTCGAGCCGGCGCAGGATTGCCTCGCGCTGCGGGTCGAAGTAGTCGGACTGCCCAACAGCAGCAGCGTCGGGTTCAAAGTGGGCGATCAGCTTGTCCCAAACTTCGTTGGTGGCGAGAAAATCAACCGGACAGCGATCGGGCTGCTGGTGATTGAGGGCAGTAAGTACGCGTTCGCGAGGGGACATGAGAGATAACATGACTTAATTTCCTTTCCGCCCTGATGATAAATGTATATAGACATTCACATGCAGTGACATTCGTCATATGATCGCAGTATCGGCTTCATGAAATGTTGATGAATGTATATAGACATCTATATACACTAGTGCTATACTCTCGATATTCATTCATGATTTGACCAGAGGAAAGCACATGCTCGAGCAGTCCGTCGTCCTTACCCGGCAGCAGTTGGCTTCAAAGCTTCAATCGACGCTCGTTCGCCCCGACGTGACACGGGCACAGCTCACTGAGCATATAGAGGCTTGCGCGCGCTACGAGTTCAACGCCGCAATGATCCCGATGGCATACGTTCCCCTCGCACGCGAAATCCTGCGCGGCACGAACGTCAAGGTGGCGACGACGATCTGCTTCGGTACGGGCAACGAGAGCGTTTTCGCCAAGATCGCGCTGCTGCGTGAATGCCTCGCGCTCGGCGCGGACGAGGTCGACTACGAACCGCACATGAGCCTGTTCCTGTCGGGCGAATACGACGCCTTCCACCACGAGAGCGCGCAGCTTGTCGAAGCGGCAGGTGACTTGACGCTGAAGGCGATGCTCGAACTCGGCTACATCGACTCACGCGACGACAAGATTTACGCGGCGCAGATCTTAGAGCGGGCGGGTGTGCCGTGGATCAAGAACTCAAGCGGCGGCGGACCTCGTCCCGGACTCGCAACGCCGGAAGACATTCAACTGCTTCGCCACAGCCTGCGCCCCGAGACGCATGTCAAGGCATCCGGCGGTATTCGCTCGCTCGAAGGCGCGCTCGCGCTGCTCGACGCCGGCGCGGAGCTGCTCGGCACGAGCAACGCCGTCGGCATCGTCGAAGGGCATGACGCCGCCGAGGCTGACTACTAACTCACGCGCTCAAATCGGCGAGTTTTGCCTCGGCAAACTTTTTCGCGCGCTCGTAGTCCCCGCTGAATAACGCCTGACAGCTATGCAAGTAGGCAGGCGTCGTGATGCCGGGGACGAGCGCTTTTGGAAGCTGCTGCCGCTGCTCAAATGTCTTTTGCAGCACGCGCACGAGCAAACCACTAACCTCAACATAACGCGCCCGCTCGACGGCGCTCTGATTCAGTAAGCGCCTCACCGTCACTTCTGCTGTGTCGACAATGGCGGCGAGCAGCTTCCCTCCCATCTCCGCGCTTGCAACCCCGCGCGGGTCAGCGCCTATAACGCCGTCCAGTTTCACGTCCGCCGGAACGCTGTCAACCCGCACCAGATCCGGATGCAGCGCCGCCAGCAGCGACGTTTCACCGATCCCCGCGTGATCGCCGGTGTACTGCTCGCTGATCAGATCATAGGTTGTGATCGGCAGAATCGTCACCGGCGAGCGACTCATGACGGCGTGTGCCGCGCGCTTGATGATCAACGTCTGCTCGATGCCGAAATGCCCGGTGAAGGCGACGATCAGGCGAAATCCCATCT
>JAEVZT010000095.1 GCA_023392115.1 Chloroflexota bacterium | reverse complement strand
CGCATCGCTTGCTCGACTGCGCGCTCGACCCGCTCGCCGCGTGCCGCCGAGCGCCGGTAATGGAACAGCCCATGCACCCCCAGTGCCAGACTCCAAACCAGCCCGATGAGCACCGGAAATGGGAAGTTCATCGGATAGCGCCACAAATCCCACGCGGTCCCATATCCCCAGATCGCGGTCATGGCGACGACGAACGCCAGCGCGTGCAGCAGCAGCCGGCGCGGGTCGGCAAACTGCGCCGCCAGCCGCCGCTGCACGGCACGATAACTGAGATAGCCGGTATAGTTTGCTCGCATTGGCTGAACCTCACCCTTATCGATGCTAGTTCAATGATACCGGTAGGTTCGGCACGTGAAACGTTAGGTTGGATTAACGGAGTTGACAGTTGACAGTTTACAGTTGACAGAAAGAATGTTGACACGTTTGCTATTTGGACTTACGCAGTTACGAGAAAAACAGGCATATTTCGTCGCTAATTTTTCCTCGAAATCGGTTGAACTGCGTAACTCCTAACTGTGAACTGTCAACTGTTTACTGTGAACTTCTTTAGTATCACTCGCGCCTGTCCGTGCCGAAGACGCCGCTTCCCCCGCCCATCGCCTCGATCGCTCGCAGCCAGCTGTTCCCCTCGTCTCCCATCTCGCCGAGCGTATTGCGCGGATCGATCTTGGCGCGGAACAACTCAAGTTCCGCGATCAAGTGCTTCCAGATTGACGCCTGCGTCTGAACGATGAACTGCACATCCTGCGCTTCTTGGAGCAGTCGTCGCACATGCGGCAGGCACAGCCCATCCGAACTGGCGTAAGCGTGGCGGACGCGACCGTCGCCGAGCGACGTGGCAAGGGTGTGGATGTAGCGTTTTTCGGCGGCGTCGAGGGCGGCGCAGCACATACAGCGCCCTTCCGGCGCGAGCCGATCGGCAGCCAGCGTGCCTTCGGCATCCGCCTGCAAGCCGAACAGGCGCATCATCTGCGAGCTGCCTTTCTTTTGCGGCGACTGCGTCAGTGCGACCAACGCCTCGTCGATCGCGCCCTGATAAAGGACGGCGATGCCGACGTTGCCGCCGCGCTGGTGGCTCAACTGCCAGCCGTGCGTGTTGCACAAGCCCCGGCTGGCGCGAAATGCGTTCTGGACGTCGGGGTCAACCACGAATTCGTACAACAGCGTATCGAGGAAGCGGTCGGCGTCGTTTTGCAGCAACCGGCAAATAGCGCATCCCGGTTTCTCAAACGCCTCAATGATGTCAAAATAACTAGTCGGCTTCACCGTCGATCCTTTACACATTTGCGAATAGTGCTATTTATCACTAGTTGCGCGATGCCAAACGCGACTATATCTGTAATGAAAATTAGGAGAAATAGGATTATGTACCCCAATCACCAACGCACGATAGAGAAATTAGCCGACCATTTTCGGGACGACCCGCGATTTCTCGCCGTCATTGGCGGCGGATCGGTCGCTAAGGGGTGGGCGGCGGCACACTCCGACGTAGACATCATGCTCCTCGCCACCGACGAGGAATTCGCCCGCCGGGCGCCGGCATTCGACTACTTCCTGTTCACGCGCGACTTCTGCGATTACCAAGACGGCTATATCGACGGCAAGATCATCGACATGGCGTATCTTGAAGAGGCGGCGCGCTGCGGCAGCGAGCCAACCCGTTCGGCGTTTAAGGACGCTTTCATCATCTGCTCGCGCATGCCCAACCTGCAAGCCCTGCTCGACCGGATTCCCGTGTACAACGACTGCGAGCGCGACGCCAAGATGAAAGCATTTTACAGTCAAGTCTTGATGAATACATGGTTTATCGGCGAGGCGGCTAAGCGCCACGATCATTATCTGATGATGCGCTTCGCGTCTGATCTCGTCCTGTTTGGCGGGCGGCTGATTCTCGCCTACAATCGCATCCTGTATCCCTATCACAAGTGGCTGATGCACGAGGTCATCCGCGCGCCGGAAAAGCCGGACGGCTTTGTCGGGTTGATCAACGAACTGCTGGAAAACCCCAGCGTTCCGACCGCCAACGCCTTCCGTGACACGATCAGTTCGTTCCGCGAATGGGGCGTCTCGTGGAATGAGGCGATCATCAACTTCACGAAAGACCGGGAGTGGAACTGGCGCGGGCAGAAGCCGCCGCTGCACGACTGGTAAGCCTATCCTCATCTTCTTTGCGAATGGAGCGCTTCATGGAAACACGTTTGCTCGGTCAGTCTGGCTTAACTGTCTCCGTCCTCACGTTCGGCACGATGACTTTCGGCGGGCAGGGCGATCAGGCGAAGCGCGTCGGCAGCACCGACGTCGCCGAAGCCCGCCGCATGATCGACATGTGCCTTGATGCCGGGGTCAACATATTCGACACAGCAGATGTGTACTCGCAGGGGCGCTCTGAAGAAGTCCTCGGAGCGGCGCTTGAAGGCAGGCGTGACCGCGTCCTTGTGGCGACCAAGGTTTTCGGTCGCATGGGCGACGGTCTGAACGATCTGGGCTTATCGCGCCAGCATATTGTTCGCGCCTGTGAAGACTCGCTGCGCCGCCTCAAGACCGACTACATCGACCTGTATCAGGCGCACGGCTTCGATGCGCTCACGCCGCTCGAAGAAACGCTTGCCGCCTTTGACGATCTCATCCGCGCAGGTAAGGTGCGCTACATCGGCTGCTCGAATTACTCCGGTTGGCATTTGATGAAGGCGTTGAGCATCTCCGACCGGCGGGGAAGCGCCCGCTACATCTCGCAGCAGGTCTACTATTCGCTCATCGGGCGCGAACTCGAATACGAGCTAGTCCCGCTCGCGCTCGATCAGAACGTCGGCATCCTCGTCTGGAGTCCGCTGGCGGCGGGTTTCCTGACCGGCAAGTTTCGCCGCGACGGGGTTTCTCCCGAAGGTACGCGCCGCTCGATTCAAGCCGAGCCGCCGATCAATATGCCCGAAACACAAGCCTATGACATCGTCGACGCGCTCGACGCGATCGCCAGAGAACGGAACGTGTCGGCGGCGCAGGTCGCGCTCAACTGGTTGATCCGCAAGCCGGGCGTGACCTCGCTGGTCATTGGCGCGCGGACCATGGATCAGCTTCAGGACAATCTCAACGCGGCGACGTGGAGCCTGTCGGATGAGGAGATGCGCCGCCTCGACGAAGTGAGCACGACGCCCGCACCTTATCCGGCGTGGCATCAGCGCAAATACGGCGTCATTCGCAATCCACTGATGCCGCCGCCACGGTAGACGAGAAAACCAAAAAGCCGGTATATCCCGTTTCACCCGACGCTCAAAGCGTCGGGCTGCAAGAAAAAGCCTCGTAAACGAGGCTAAACAGACGGCTTTAGCCGGCTTACTTGTACGCAGCAGGAGGCTTTGAGCCTCCTGCGATCTAACCTGCCACTTGGAACTATGCTAACCGAATGAAAATGTGCTTAGCGCGGGCGGCGTTTCTCGATCGCGCTCTCGTCAACTTGCACCTTGATCTCGCGACCGAGCCAATGCAGAAGCACCTGCACCCGTTCTTCACCGCTCAGGCGCATGTCGAACAGCGCCTCGTAACCGGCGAACACGCCGCCGGTGATCCGCACCGGGTCGCCATGTTTCAAGCCGTCGAGGTGGAGCCCGCCCGCCGCTTCAACAGCCGCGATCCGTTTTCGCAGCTCGTCGATGAAATAGTCCGGGACAGAGGCAGGC
>JAEVZT010000027.1 GCA_023392115.1 Chloroflexota bacterium | reverse complement strand
CTGTAGGTCGCCGCGTACGGCGCGACCATGTTTGCCACGACCGACGAAACGATCACGATGTGCCCGCCGCCCGTCTGACGCATTGCCGGCACGCCCGCGCGGATCGTGTGCAGCACGCCGTCGATGTTCGTCCGCAAGAGCAGCTCAATGTCTTCCCACTTCGAGTCGACGATGCTGCCGCGCTGCCCGACACCAGCATTGGCGATCAGCACGTCGAGCCGACCGAACTGCTCCATCGCCGCGCTGACCGCCTCTTCCATCGCCACCCGGTCTTTGACATCGGCACAAATCGGCAAGACATGACCGTGCCCGGGAAGCGTCTCAATTGCGCGCTTGAGACTGACAAGCCGTTCCGCCCGCCGCGCCGTCAGAACGACATGCGTGCCGCGCCGCGCGAAGGCGATCGCCGTCGCGTAGCCAATCCCGCTCGACGCGCCTGTAATCAATGCGACTTGGTCAGCCATGAGTCCATCCGTGATTTAGAAGAAGTTGACAGTAGACAGTTGACAGTTCACAGTAAGAGACTACATGCACTTCCTGTGGACTGTTGCGTGTGAACTGTCAACTACATTGATACTCAGCACTCGGTACTCAGCACTCGGTACTCAAATATGTATTGGCTCGTGATACACGCCGAATACCTCGCGCATCACCTGTATCATTTCGCCGAGAGTCGCGTAGCTCCGCGCTGCGTCGAGCAGGAACGGCATGACATTTTCAGTCCCACCACACGCCTCTCTTAGCGCGTCGAGCGCCCGACCGACGGCTTCATTATCGCGTTCAAGACGCAGCTGCGCCAACCGCGCCGTCTGCCGTTCGTAGCCGCGAGGATCCATTTCCAGAATCGGGATCGGCGGCGTGGAATTGTCCGTGTACGCGTTGACGCCGACGATGACACGCTGCTTGGTATCCATCTCGATCTGATTGCGGTAGCTGGCGTCGGCGATCTCCTGCTGGAAGAAGCCTGACTCGATCGCGGGTAGGACGCCGCCGAGTTCGTCGATCCGGCGGAAGTAGTCGTAGACCGCCGCCTCAGTCTGATCCGTCAGCGCCTCGACAAAGTAGCTGCCGCCGAGCGGATCGATCGTGTTGACCGCGCCGGTTTCGTGGGCGATGATCTGCTGCGTTCGCAGCGCCAGCGTCACCGCGTGCTCGCTCGGCAGCGCCAGCGCCTCGTCCATGCTGTTGGTGTGCAGCGACTGCGTGCCGCCGAGCACCGCCGCCAGCGCCTGAATCGCCACGCGGATCAGGTTGTTTTCCGGCTGCTGCGCCGTCAAGCTGACGCCCGCCGTCTGGCAGTGGAAGCGCATCAGCCATGAGCGCGGGTCTTTCGCGCCGAACGTCTCGCGCATTTCACGCGCCCAGATTCGCCGCGCGGCGCGCAGCTTGGCGATCTCCTCGAAGAAGTCGTTATGGACGTTGAAGAAGAAGCTCAAACGCGGCGCGAACTCGTCAATGTCCAGCCCGCGCGCGACCGCCCAGCGGACGTATTCCAGCCCATCCGCCAGCGTGAACGCCAGTTCCTGCACGGCGGTGCTGCCCGCCTCGCGGATGTGGTAGCCGCTGATGCTGATCGTGTTCCACTGGGGCAGGTGCTTCGACCCGAACTCGATTGTATCCGTTACCAGCCGCATCGACGGTTCGGGCGGGAAGATGTATTCCTTCTGGGCGATGTATTCCTTAAGGATGTCGTTCTGGAGCGTCCCGCGCAGGCGTTCCATCGGCACGCCCTGCTTTTCGGCGGCGACGATGTAGAACGCCCACACGATCGCCGCCGGGCTGTTGATCGTCATGCTCGTCGACACTTCGCCGAGCGGGATGCCGTCAAACAGGATTTCCATGTCCTTAAGCGAGCTGATGGCGACGCCGCACTTGCCGAACTCGCCGAGGGCTTCGGGCGCGTCGGTGTCGTAGCCCATCAGCGTCGCCAGATCGAAGGCGACCGACAGCCCCGTGTTCCCCTGTTCGAGCAGATACTTGTAGCGCGCGTTGGTTTCTTCCGCCGTGCCGAAGCCGGCGAACATGCGCATCGTCCACAGCCTGCCGCGATGCCCGGTGGCATGGATGCCGCGCGTGAACGGGTACTCCCCCGGAAAGCCGAGATCGCGCAGGTAGTCGGATTCCGCCACGTCGAGCGGGGTATACAGCCGTTCGATCGGCACGCTCGACTGGGTGATGAAGCTGTCGCGGCGTTCCGGCAGCTTGGAAAGCGTCGGTTGGAGCGTTTCTTCCTGCCACGACTGACGCGCTTCGCCGATCTCGTCGAGCTTGCGCTGATCGAAAGCCATGATTCTCTCTCCAGAAACGTTGGCGTATGCTCACATTATAGCATTCCCGCTTTTCCTGCCGTAAGATATTAAGCGAACCATTATGCACAAGCTAAGCTCATGCCTGAAGAAAAGCGCGTCACCCACCAGTTTATGCAGGCGGTCAGGCAGAACCCGCTCGACCGCGTCGTCGTCCTCGCCCTGCTGCTGCTCGGCATGCTCTACGCCGGAATGCGGGCGATCGCGGGCGACTGGCTCGCCGTCCTGATCGCTGCGCTCGGCATGCTGCTGTTGGTCGGCGCGGCGGGTGTCCAGCCGATCCAGCGGCACGTGCTGCGCCAGCCGTTCAATCTGCGTCACGCCGTCTACATCGCCGGCGCGTGGGTCTACGCCGCCGTCTGCCTCAACCTGATCCGCATCCTCGGTGGACAAGCGTTTACCGGCAAGGCGAGCGAGAACGCCTATTTCACGCTCATTCTGCTGATCGCCTTCGCGTGGATGCTCGTACGCTCGCTGCTGATGCTGCTGCCGCCGTTCTACAGGCGCTTCAGCACAGGGATTCCGATCTGGGAGCAGATTTTGCTGACGATTAACGAGGCGATCGCCGCCGGGCTGTTGGCGACGTTCGGCGCGGGTGTGCTGGTGCGCCTGTTTCAGCCCGATGTGTTCACGACGCGCTTTGATCTGCCGTACACGGTCGGTATCGGGATCGTCGTCGTGACGTACTACGTCGGCATCGAGGTCATGTGGGTGCAGCGCTGGAATGACTGGTTAAGCCATAACGCCGTGTGGGTCAATCTGGCGCGGCTGTTCGCGCCGCTGGCGCTGGTCGTGACGACCATGATCATCATCCGCCGCCTGATCAACCGCGCTGATCCACGTACCGCCGGTCTGCTCGGCGACGCCGACCTCGATCTGGCGGTGCTGGCGCTCGCGCCGGTCGTCTGGCTGATGATCTTCGTCATGACGATGCTTGTT
>JAEVZT010000068.1 GCA_023392115.1 Chloroflexota bacterium | reverse complement strand
GGACTACAGCGGGCGCTTCCTGCACGACGGCGAGGAAATGACCACCTGCACCGACTGTCACGACCGCCACGCGCTCGAACTCGAAATTCAGGACTGCCGCGACTGTCACCGGGGCATCCGCTCGCTGGCAGACCTGCGCCTGATCCGCCTCGAAGGTGACGGCGAAGAACCGATCGACTACGACGGCGACGGTGACGTCAGCGAGCCGATCGCCGCCGAAATTGAAACGCTCGAAAACGATCTGCTCCAGCAGATTCAGGAGTACGCGATCACTGTCCTGAACGTCGGCATCGTCTTTGACGACCGGAACTACCCGTACTGGTTCACCGACCTGAACGCGAACGGCGAGCCTGACGACGACGAGATCACGTCCGACAACCCGTTCGCGGCATGGACACCGGAACTTCTGCGCGCGGCATACAACTACATGTGGTTCCAGAAAGACCCGGGCGACTTCGCGCACAACGCCGATTACACGCTGCAAGTGCTGTACGACAGTATCGAGGCTATCGGCGGCGCTGAAGCTGTCGCCAATTACACACGCCCGCCGGTCGAAGTGTTCGAGGGTGGGTGAGGGAGCGACACTTGCTGCGCCACCCGGCGCTAGAAGCGTCGGGCTGCAAGAAAAAGCCCTCTGAAAAGGGCTGAACTGCCGGCTTCAGCTGGCTTTTAGGAATTTTGAGCTTGCCGGAGGCTTGAGCCTCCGGCAAAACTGTCGGCACCTTCGGGGAAACGCACAGCGGATCTTTCCACCACTTTGAGGGTTTGATGCAGCGGCGGACGTTTTGGGCATTGACATTGTGTGTGCTGGGACTGGTGTTGTGCGGGATCGGGCTGCTGGCGGTTGGCACGCCCGTTCATGCTCAGGAAGTCGTCCTAGAAGACATCAATCTTGAAAGTGCCGTCTATGTCGGCAGCCGCGAATGCGCGCTGTGCCATCGCCCCGAGCTGCTCGATCACCGCGGCACACGCCACGCCGTCACCCTGCGCGACGCTCGCGTGAATGCCCGCGTCATCCTCGCCGATTTCACTCAGGGCGAGGAAGTCCGTACGATCCAGTTCCCCGACTCAGAAGCACCGCGCCCATTGGAAGCCGCCGACATCGCCTATGCCCTCGGCAGCGGCATGAACGTTCAGCGCTACCTGTACGAAGTCGCGCCCGACGAGTACATGGTCTTGCCCGCGCAGTGGAACGTCAACACCGGGGCGTGGGAAGCGTATGGCGCGGCAGATGAATGGCCGCACGAGTCCTACGCCTTCGGTCCCAACTGCGCCGGATGCCACACGACCGACCTCGACACCAGCGAATTCATCTGGGAGGAGAACGGCGTCCAGTGTGAAACCTGTCACGGACCCGGCAGCGAACACGTCGAGGCGGTCAGCGACAACGCGCCGCCCGAAATTATCCGCGCCTCGATTGTCATGAGTCCCGACCCGCAAATCTGCGGGCAGTGTCACAGTCAGGGCATCGAGCCGGATACCGGTCTGCCCTATCCGTCGCAGTACCAGCCCGGCGTCGTCAACCTGCTCGACGAGAACGTGTTCGCGCTTGTGCCGCCCGACGATGAGGCGCACTGGTGGTCAACCGGTCACGCCGAGCAGAAGTACATGCAGTTCAACGAATCGCTCCTGTCGGCACACGCGACAGCGCTCACCGATATGCAGGAAAGCGAATTCGCCGATGAAAGCTGCTTGCAGTGTCACAGCGGCGATTACCGCTGGACGCAAAATCTGATCGCGCTGCACGAGCAAGGCGTCCGCGCCGAAGCGCCGCCCGAACAGGTAACGCTCGAAACTGCCAGTTTTGGCGTCACCTGCGCCAACTGCCATGAGCCGCACGGCGACGCCGGCGAAGCGTCGATGCTGCGCGGAAACGCATATCTGATGTGCGCCGAATGCCACGCCAACCCGCCGGAAGGCGACTCCATTCACTATCCGGCGCGCGAAATGTTCGAAGGCGTGCAACTGGTGGCGGACATCAACGCCTCGCCGAGCGCTCACTTCACCGCCGAAGACGGTCCGCGCTGCGCGACCTGTCACATGCCGACTGTACCCGTCGTTCAGGCGGGAACGCGCGACAGTCACCGCTGGCTGCCAATCCTGCCGGGCACGACCGAAGAACTTCAGGACAGCTGCACGACTTGCCACACCGATTTCGTCGATGTCGCGGGCATGCAGCAGCTTGTCGACGGCATTCGCGGCAATGTACAAACCCGTTTGGACGCGGCGAACGCGGCGCTGACCGACGAGCATCCCGAATGGGTTGGCGAGGCGCTGGCGTTCGTCGAGAACGATGGCAGCGAGGGCATCCACAACTACGCCTACGCCAATACCCTGCTCCTTCGCGCCGAAAGCGCGCTCGGCATCAATGCGCAGCTTGAAGAACCCAACCTCGAGCCGATCGCGGACGTTTCCGACTTACCTGACGCGCAGGCAGCAAGCCAACCGTTCACGCCGGAAAGCTTCGGCGGCGGTTTGACGCTGCCTTCAATCATCTTACTGGGTATCGGCGGACTGATCATCGCCACCGCCGTGTTTTTATTATTACTGAGACGACCGCGATGAACCGATACCGACGACTTCAGTGGCTTTTTCTCTCGCTGGGCATCATCCTTCTCGTCGCCGGCTACATGCTCACGCTTGAACAGCCCCTGAAAGCCTTCGCGCAGGAAGCGACAGCCGAGGCGACCGGCGATACCGTCGCAGGCACTGAAGCGCCAGAGGATGCGGCAGAATCGCCTGTGACTGGCGGTGATCCATCAGCAGGCGCGGCGACAGACGGCGAGAACAGCTTCTGTCTCGTCTGCCATGCCAATTCCAATCAGGTGGTTCAACTGCCGGAAGGCGGCGAGCTGCATGTCGGCGTCGATCCGCAGGTGATAGCGAATTCCGTTCACGGCACGACGCTTGAAGGCGGGCAGCTCCAATGCGTCGACTGTCACGGCGAGGACATTTTCCCGCACGACGATCCGCTGCCGATCAGCAAGCGTGTCTACACGGTTGACAGAAGCAACACGATCTGCGCCGCGTGTCATGAGGAACAGGCGTCCGAACTCGTCGACAGCGTCCACGCCGACGCGCTGCTGGCAGGCAACCTGACCGCAGCCGCCTGCGTCGACTGTCACGGCGCGCACGATGTCCAGCCGCCCGCCGCGCATCCACAGGATACGGCGCTCGCGTGTGGAAGCTGTCACGTCGCCGTTTTCAACGAGTTTGAACACAGCGTCCACGGCGAAGCGCTGTTCGCAAATGATCCGAACGTGCCGACCTGCTCCGACTGTCACGGCGTTCACGGCATCGAAACCCCCACCACTGCCGCCTTCCGCAACCGCTCGCCGGAGTTATGCGCGACCTGTCACGGCGACGCCGAGTTGATGGCGCAGTATGACATCAGCATCTACGTGTTTGAAACCTACTTGACCGATTTCCACGGCACGACCGTCGCCATGTTCGCCCAGCAAGACCCGGACGTGCCGACCAACAAGGCGGTGTGCATCGACTGTCACGGCGTCCACGACATCACGCCTGCCGATGCCGAGCATAGTCAGGTCGTGCGCGAGAACCTGCTCGACACCTGCCAGCAGTGTCACCCGGGCGCGACGAGCAATTTCCCCGACTCGTGGGTCGGGCATTTCCCGCCCACCGCCGAGTCACACCCGCTGCTCTTCATCGTCAACCTGTTCTATGCGGTACTCATTCCCGTGGTGATCGCCGGGTTCTTGCTGCTCATCGCAACCGATGTTTACCGACGTATTCGCACCCGCAGGGAGGGACACGATGACGCAGCAATCAGTTGAAGTTGAAGCGCGTCAGGAATCGTATCCGCGCTTTGCGGCTGTACATCGCCTCGAACACATCCTGCTGCTCGTTTCGTTCACCGGGCTGGCGCTGACCGGGCTGCCGCAGAAATACGCTGGCGAAGCATGGGCGCGCACGATGATCGACGTGATGGGCGGCATCGAGAGCATTCGCATCGTTCACCGCATCCTCGCCACGCTGCTCATGGGGTTGTCGATTTTCCACGGCGGCGTCATCACCTACAAACTGTTCGTACTCGGTCGCCGCGCCACCATGATCCCCGGCGTGCGCGACCTGCGCGACGTCATCCACTGGATCGCGTTCAACCTCGGGCTGCGCAAGAGCCATCCACACCTGCCGCGCTACAACTTCGGCGAAAAGGCGGAATATCTTGCCGTCGTCTGGGGCACAGTGGTGATGATCGTCACCGGGTTTATGTTGTGGAACCCGATCGCCACGTCGACGCTGCTGCCGGGCGAGGCGATTCCGGCGGCGCGTATCGCCCACGGCGCGGAAGCGCTGCTCGCCGTGCTGTCGATCATCACGTGGCATATGTACAACGTCCACATCCGCCGCTTCAATCGCAGCATGTTCACCGGCAGGCTTTCGCGCGACGCGATGGAAGAGGAACACGGCGAGGAACTTGCAGCGATCGAATCGGGGAATTTGCCGCCCGGACTGCCGCCGGAAGTCGTCGCGCGGCGCAGGCGAATCTTCATCCCCTACGCGGTCGTGATGACGGTGCTGCTGGTTGTCGGGCTGATCTGGTTTGTCAGCTTTGAGCGCACAGCGCTTCAGACGATCCCGCGCCAGCTGTCAGGCAGGGCGGAACTCGTCACGGTGAGCGAAGATGTGGGGCTG